>JALYVL010000058.1 GCA_030853285.1 Actinomycetota bacterium
GATGGCGGTGATCGACTTCGGTGCCGTCGCGCGGCTGCCCGACGGGCTGCCCCACACCTTCGGACGGATGACCCGGCTCGCGCTGGACAATCGTCCCGAGGAGCTGATGGCGCTGTTGCGTCAGGAGAACTTCGTCGAGCCCGACACCGAGCTGGACCCCAACGAGGTGCTCGACTACCTGCGGCCGTTCATCGAGCCGATGCGTGCCGAGACCTTCCACTTCACGCGGCGCTGGATGCAACAGCAGGCCGAACGGCTCGGCGACGTGCGCAGCGCCGATTTTCAGCTCACCCGAGCCCTGAACCTGCCCGCCCAGTACCTCCTGGTGCATCGGGTCACCCTGGGTTCGATCGGCATCCTCTGTCAGCTGGACGCGGAGGCACCCTTCAAGGCCATCGTCGAACAGTGGCAGCCGGGGATGGCCGCGGAGCCGGACAAACAGGTCTGACCAGCACGACTGGATCTTTTCGTCCGTCGCTCAGCGACTGGTCGAACGGCGGTACAACGCATTGGCCAGCGGCACGAAAATGGCCAGCACCGCCACAGCCCAGATCAGCGTGTACAGCTCGGGATGCACCAACGCCCACGCCGTGGGGTGCGGCGCGTTCGGGTTCGGGTCGGGGTTGCCGAACAGGTTGCGCGCCGCCTGGGTCACCGCCGACACCGGATTCCACTCCGCAAACGCCCGCAACGGTCCCGGCAGGGTGTTCAGCGGGACGAAGGTGTTGGCCACGAAGGTGAGCGGGAAGATGACCACGAACGAGGCGTTGTTCACCACCTCGGGACTGGGCACCAGCAGCCCCACGCAAGCCATCACCCAGGAAATGGCGTAGGCGAACACCAGCAGCAGCACGAAACCCCACAAAGCCTCGGGTATCGAGGTACGGATGCGCCAACCGACCAGCAACCCGGTGACCGACATGACGATCAGCACGATCACGTTGTTCACCACGTCGGACAGGGTCCGACCGGTCAACACCGCGGACGGCGCCATCGGCAGCGAACGGAAGCGGTCGATGATGCCCTTCTTCACGTCCTCGGCCAGCCCTGCCCCGGTGATGGTGGAGCCGAAGACAACCGTTTGGGCAAAGATTCCCGCGATGAGGAACTCCCGATACCCTTTGCCTCCGCCGCTCGAGTCGATGGCGCCGCCGAACACGTAGGCGAATAGCAACACGAACATGATGGGGGACAAGGTGGTGAACACCAGCAGGTCGGGGACCCGCTTGATCTTGATGAGGTTGCGCTTGGCCACCACGGCCGCATCGGTAAGGGGGTACAGGTAGCTCAGCGACCTTTCCCCCACGTTGCTTCGCTCGCTCACTGCTTCACCTTCTCGGCTGCGATGGCCGCGGTAGCCGCGTCAGCCACGTCGCCGGGGGCGGCCGGCTCATCCTCGGCGGCGTGCCCGGTCAGGGTCAGGAACACGTCGTCCAGCGTGGGTCGGCGCAGCCCGGCGTCGTCCACGTCGATTGCGGAGTCCTCCAGCCTGCGCAGCGCCTCGCGCAGCACCCCCACGCCACCGGAAACGGGAATCAACATCGATCGGCGTTGCTCCTCGATGCTGGCGTCGCCTACTCCCAGCGGGGCCAGCAGCTGGCGGGCAGCGTCGAGCTGCGTGGGATCGGAGACCGTGATCTCCAAACGCTCTCCCCCAACCTGGGCCTTCAGCTGATCGGCAGTTCCCTTCGCAATCACCCTGCCGTGGTTGATCACTACGATCTCGTCGGCGAGCACGTCGGCTTCTTCCAGATACTGGGTGGTCAGCAACAGGGTGGTGCCGCTGGAAACCAGGTCCTTGATCACCTCCCACATGTCGGTGCGGCTCCGCGGATCCAGTCCGGTCGTCGGTTCGTCGAGGAACAACAACGGTGGGTCGGCGACGAGCGCCCCGGCGAGGTCGAGCCGGCGCCGCATGCCGCCGGAATAGTTCTTGGCCGGGCGGTCGGCGGAGTCCTCCAGGTCGAACTGGGCCAGCAGCTCCCGTGCCCGCTCCCGGCTGCGGCGTTTGCCGAGGTGGTACAGCCGGCCGATCATGTCCAGGTTCTCAAAGCCGGTGAGGTACTCGTCCACCGCGGCGTACTGCCCGGACAGGCCCAGGCGCCGGCGAACACCGCGCGGGTCGGCAACGACGTCCACTCCGGCCACCATCGCCTGCCCGGCGTCAGGGCGCAGCAGGGTGGTGAGTATCCGCACCATCGTGGTCTTGCCTGCACCGTTCGGTCCGAGCAGTCCCAGCACCGAACCGGAGCGAACCGTCAAGTCCACTCCGTCCAGCGCCGTGACGTCGCCGAACCGTTTGACCAAGCCGGTGACCTCGATCGCGTTCGTCATGGTGCTGCCCCTCGGTCGTCGTGGGGCACCAGCGTGCCATGTCGACGATTCTGCCTGTGCCGTCAGCGAATCAACGGGCATATCGGTGCCTCCTCCTGTGCTCATCGTGTCTATTGCCTCCTCAGACGCAGCGGCGGCGCGCCACTCATCGGTGTTCGGGATGCTCACGCCGCGGAGTCTGCGAGTAGCTGGTTCTTACGGGGTCGTCCCCTGGGCCGCTTGCGGGCGACGACGGCGCCTTGCTCGAGGATTTCGCCGCCCCAGACGCCCCAGGGTTCGGCGCGCTCCAGAGCTGCCGTCAGACAACGCAGCCGTACCGGGCACCGAGCGCAAAGCCGCTTGGCCTGCTCGAGTCCCTCGGGTGACTCGGCGAACCACAGGTCGGCGTCCGTGCGGCGGCAGGGCAGGTCCACGGGAACGGGTGTATGGGGGGCAGCTGTGGCGGTAGACACGTGCGGGTCCTTGTTCTCGGTGGGTTGTGCGGAACCCGGGTCCTGCCGAGCACGCTGCTCGCACAAAAAAGGCCACGGTCTCCGCGTGTGCGGGATTCCGTGGCCAGGAGTGCAGGTGACCTCTCTAGAGATCACCCCAGGGCACGGACGCTGCGGGATTGGCGAATGCTGCACCACACGGTGCTTCGGCGACGGCGACCAGACGAGGTGCCGGCACGCGCGCTTCTGCAGCACGGGTGCGGTAGATCTGACTCATCTCCATGGAGCCACCTCCTTCGGTCAGCGATGTTCGTGCTCGGTGCACAGAGGCTACGACGGTCGCCCCACGGCGCACAAGCTATTTTTGACCTGCGCGTTCGCCGCGCACCAGTGCCAGCACGTCCGCGCCGAAGCGCTCCAACTTGGCGGCGCCGATTCCCGCGATGGCGACCAGGCCGGCGTCGTTGCTGGGCTGCTGCTCGGCGATGGCGGTGAGGGTGGCATCGGTGAAGACCACGTAGGCGGGCACCTTGAGCTCCGCAGAACGCTCCCGGCGCCATGTCCGTAAAGCATCGAGGAGCTCGTCGTCCAGGTCGGACGGGCAGCTCTCGCAACGCCCGAGCTTGATGGCCATGGTGGCGATGAGCTGGACGCCGCACACCCGGCAGCGCGCCCGCTTGCGGCCGTTGCGCGAGGCAGGTTCCGCGCGCGGTACGGCCGGTCTGGCGGCCGGCGAGTCCGCGGGCACGAGGCCGTGTACGAAGCGCGATCGTCGACGACTCTTGCGGCCACCGGGGTTGCGGGCCAGCGCCCACGACAGCCACAGCACCTCACGGGCGCGGGTCACCCCGACGTAGAGCAGGCGCCGTTCCTCCTCTACCGCAGCCTCCTCCGCGGCACCACCGTCACCGAGGGCGTGCTGAATGGGCAACGTGCCCTCGACCAGCCCGACCAGGAACACCGCGTCCCACTCCAGCCCCTTCGCGGCGTGCAAGGAGGACAAGGTCACGCCCTGCACCACCGGTGGGTGCCGCGAGTCGGCCCTGCTCGCCAACTCCGCGAGCAACCGCGAAAGGCTGGCCGTCGGCTCGCTGCTCAGCAACTCCTCGACCAGGGCAGCGAGCGCACGCAGCGACTCCCAACGGTCCCGCGCCGCACCACCGCTGGGCGCCTGGGCAGTCAGCCCTACCGGCTCCAGCACCGTCTGGACCAGCGCGCGAAGATCGATGGGCGCCTCGTCGGGGTCCTCGCGGTCGGGCCGCTGGGTCTGGTTCTCCTTGCGAAGGGCGAGCACGGCCTGGCGCACTTCGGGGCGCTCGAAGAAGCGATCCCCGCCGCGGACCTGATAGGCAATGCCGAGCTCGGTCAGCGCCTGCTCGTGCACCTCCGACTGTGCGTTGATGCGGTAGAGCACCGCGATCTCGGCTGCCGGTGTGCCCGCGTCCAGCAGCTCCTTGATCCGAGCGGCCACCGCAGCGGCCTCAGCGGACTCGTCGTCGTGCTCGGAGAACTGCGGCTGGACACCTGCGCGCCGCTGACCGATCAGCTGCAGCTTGCTCCCGGCGATGCGCCCCTTGGCGGCGCCGATCACCGTGTTGGCCAAGGTCACCACCTGCGGGGTGGAACGGTAGTCCCGCTCCAGGCGCACCACGGTGGCCTCGGGGAAGCGGCGGGAGAAGTCCAGCAGATACCGGGGGGTGGCGCCGGTGAAGGAGTAGATGGTCTGGTTCGCGTCCCCGACCACGGTCAGGTCGTCCCGCTCGCCGAGCCAGGCGTCGAGGACCCGTTGCTGCAGGGGCGTGACGTCCTGGTACTCGTCGACGACGAAGCAGCGATAGCGGTCGCGGAACTCTCTGGCCACCTCCGAGTGCTCCTCCAGGGCCGCAGCGGTGTGCAGGAGGAGGTCGTCGAAGTCGAGCAGGCCGCCGCGGCTTTTCAGTGCCTCGTACCCGGTGTAGACCGCAGCGACCTGCTCTGCGGTGCCCGGTGGGTCGCGACGAGCCCGGGCAGCGGCCGCCGGGTAGTCCTCGGCAGCGATCAAGCTGGCTTTGGCCCACTCGATCTCTCCCGCCAGGTCGCGCACACTCTCGGTGCTGGTCGACACCCCGGCCCGGTTGGCGGCCTGGCTGACCAACGCGAACTTGCGGTCCAGCAGCTCCCACGGGGTGTCCCCGACCACCTGCGGCCAGAAGTACCGGAGCTGGCGCAGCGCCGCCGCGTGGAACGTGCGCGCCTGCACCCCACCGATGCCGAGGCCCCGCAGCCGGGTGCGCATCTCCCCCGCCGCGCGGGAGGTGAAGGTGACCGCGAGCACCTGCCCCGGCGCGACGTGCCCGTGCTCTACCAGGTGCGCGATCCGCCGCGTGATGGTGCGGGTCTTGCCCGTGCCTGCGCCCGCCAGCACGCACACCGGGCCGCGCGGAGCGAGCACCGCCGCCTGCTGCTCGTCGTCCAGCCCGTCCGCGCTTGCCTGCATACCGCCATCCTCCCAGCCGGCACCGACACCACGGCGCCGACACCACAGGACTACCCCACTACGGTGCTGGGCATGAGCTGGTGGGTACTGGTGGCGGCAATTGTGGTGTTCCTCGCGCTCCCTGCGGTGCTGTTGCGGATGCCCTGGATGCGGGTCCGCGGCGCACGGGGGAAGCAAGATCGACCACCCGGCGTTGTGCCGACCATGGGAGCATTGACGATGTACTCGACCAGCTGGTGCGGCTACTGCCGTCGCCTGAAGATGCAGCTCAACGACGCGGGCATCGACTACACCGAGATCGACATCGAGTCCGACGCCGAGGCTGCGGCCTTCGTCGAGAGCGTCAACCGAGGAAACCAGGTGGTGCCGACGGTGGTGTTCGCCGACGGAACCGCGGCCACCAACCCCTCACTGCGCGACGTGCAGCAGCGCATGGCGGCCTGAGCAGCGCTGCTATTGCAACGCCCATGACTCGAGCATGCCGCGGGCGATGGACACCGAACCCGGGAGCAGCAGCGGCCGTTCGCCGTCGGCGACACCCGTCCAGTCTCCAGCGTTCAAGGCTGCGCGCACCTGATCCCGGCTGAACCAGTACGCCTCCGCGATCTCGCCGTCGCGCGGCAGCACCGGATCGGACGGGTCCGCGGTGGCCTGGAAGCCCAGCATGATCGAGCGCGGAAACGGCCACGGTTGGCTGCCCAGGTAGTGGATGTCGGTGACCGCCACGCCGACCTCCTCGCTGATCTCACGCTGCACGCAGGCCTCCAGCGACTCACCCGCCTCCACGAAGCCCGCGAGCACCGAGAACCGGCCCGGCGGCCACGACGGCTGGCGTCCGAGAAGTACCTGGTCGGCCCCGTCGTGGACCAGACAGATCACCGCGGGATCCGTCCGCGGGTACTCCTCGTGGCCGTTGCGCACACACCGGCGGGTCCAGCCGGCGAGCTCGGATTCGGTCGGCGCGCCACAGACGGAACAGAACCCCGCCTTCGCGTGCCAACCCAGCAATGCTGTGGCGGTGGCGAGCATCGCGGCGTCGGTAGCATCCAGGGCGGCGCCGTCGCTCCGCAGCTCCACCGTCTCGACGCGGCCTGCCTCGGGTGCGGGCAACCACGGCACGGACACTGCCCACACGTCGCGGCCCGCATCCTCGCCGAGCAGAACCGCCTCGCCAACGGGTTCGGGCCCCAGCTCGGAGGCCGGGCTCCGCACCAGCGCGCCATCCTGAACGGCGACCCGTCCGCGCGGATCCACCTGAATGACGACGCCGTCCTGCCACGCAGATCGGAGCCGAGCCGGGTCGGAGCGCACCAACTCGTCGCGCATCACCGTGGCTCGGGACAACCGCGGCGGAGCGGTCAGCTCGAAATGACCACTCATGAACCTTCGACACCACCGACAGCCAGCAGGGTCTCACCCACCGCGGCCACGTCGCACTGCACGATCCCGGTGAACCGGCCCGGCCCGAACAACTCCTGCGCGGCGGCACGGACCTCGTCGTTGGTGGTGGCCGCCAGCCGCTCAGGGTGGGTCCGTACCCAGTCCGGCTGCACCCCGAGGGGCAGCAACCGGACCAGCGTGGAGGCCAGCCCGGCCTGAGTGGCCAGGGAGATGGACAGCGCCCCGATGGCGTATTGGCGGGCCGAGTCGATCTCCGCGTCGGTCGGGGGGACCAGTACCACCCGGGACAGCTCGTAGACGGTCTCCATCAGAGCTGCAGCCGTCGTCTCCCGCGAGGTGTCCAGCGCAACGGTGAGCACGGCGCCGGCCTGGCTCATCTCCAGACCCGAGGACGCACCGTAGGTGTAGCCCTTGTCCTCGCGCACGTTCTCCATCAGCCGGGAGGAGAAGTAGCCGCCGAAGACCAGGTTGGCCAGCTGCGCCGCCGGGTAGCGCGCGTCGAGCCGGGACACGCCTTGGGTGACCAGCCGGATCTGGGACTGGACGGCCCCGGCGCGGTCCACCAGCAACGTCGCAGCCGGGGTGATCGGGGGCCAGGGCGGGAGCACCGCGGCTGCTACCTCGGCGCTCCACCCGGCCAGCGCCGCGCCCACGCGTTCCAGCGCTTGCGCCGGCTCCATGTC
>JALYVL010000059.1 GCA_030853285.1 Actinomycetota bacterium
GGCCTGAACCAGCTCCCGGCCCGTCGGCACACCCGCGCCAAGACCCGGTAAAACGCATTATCGGGCGATGCGCCGGACAACCGTGTTCGCGCTAGATCAAGCGCGACAGGGCTCCTCGGCCAGATTGCTTGCCGGCCCGGAGACCAATCAAAGGGTTACGTCGACCTGAGGGGAACCAGTACTGAGGTCACCGGGTGCCAGGCTCGATCCGTTCGACGGTGTGGACGCGGTCGATGGACCGGTCGAACGACGCGACGGACCCGACACCGGTGCTCTCGGCGCACGCAACCAGGTACGCCTCGGCGAAGTCGAGCCGATCGGTCTCATATACCTCGACGGCCCGAAGCAGGAGGGCGGAGTCGACCACCACGGTCGAACCGAGCGCCAGCAACGCGCGAATCGCGTCCGCAACCTGGGCGCGCGGCGCCTCGTAGAATGACTCCAGTACGTAAACGGTTTCGGCAACGATGAGGTCGGCAAGTAACAGTTGCGGCGCGGACTGCAGGTAGGCGCTCGCGTGGGCCGCCTGCTCCGGCGGCTGTCCGGTGAGATGTCGGACGAGCACGTTGGTTTCGATGAACGCGCTCAACTGCGGCCCGAGGCCCGGGATGCGCGGGTCCGGCGAAGTACCTCGTCCCAGGCGACACTGCGCTTCGCGGCGGGCACGCGAATCGTCCCGCCCAGAGCGAGGAAATCCGGCGTCCGGGCCAGCACCGCACGGTTGCCCTCAACGCGAAATACGATCTGATCACCCTCCCTGACACCCAGCGCATCCCGCACCACCTTGGGCACGGTCACCTGGCCCTTAGAGCTCACTCGCGCCGCCGCGTCCATCTGCTCTCCTTACCTAGGCGTTGAGGTAAGAATAGCGCTGTGGCGATCCTCTACAAGTGGGACGTCGACGTCCACCACTGGCTGCCCTGCATCGCTGGACGATCTCACCAGGTAGCGTCATCGAACCAGGCAGTCGACGTCGCCGGGCTCGAGCGTCTCGGGGCGACGAGGATGCGCCAATACGTGCGAGCCTGGATCAACGAGTGGGATCTTGTGCGGCTCGACCCGGCTTATCAACCGGCTACCGAGGTGCTCGACGTGGTTAGCGACTACGGCGAGCAGGCCGAGTTGGACAGCAGCGAGGGCGACTGAGTCACCCCGCGACTCAGCTCGACGTTGATTCTGCTTCCCAGTCATCCCACCGCTCCTGCGCCTGCGGACGCCAGTGCTCGTGGCAGTCGTGAAAGACCTTGGCCGCGCCGGGGCCGGGCCAGTCGTGCTCGAGCAGACGCGGTGGCAGCGCAGGATCGATGAACGGGAACCGCCGCCAGGCCTGCACCAGGCGCACCTGGGCGACGAATGCCTCGGTGGCGCTGCTCGTACGCAATAACGAGAAGCTGTTCGCAAAGGCGCGGTACTCATCCTCGACCTGATCGAGCGACCACGCCGCCGAGATCAGTTCCTGCTTGTCCCCGATGGGCACCCAGCAGCCGATCCACGCAAAGGCCCTCGGTTGCAACCCCAGCTCACGCAGCACCTGGGCGAGCTGTTGCTCCTTGTCCGCGTCGGGCACCACCCACAGTCCTGGCGCGGGCGAGCCCATCCCCAACCAGGTCAACTGGGTGCGCAGACGGTGCCGGAGCTGGCGCTGGGTCTCGGGGATCGCCACCGTGACCAGCAGCCACCGCCCGTCCCATTCCCGCTGGTCCTGCATGAAGTGGTAAATGCGCTCGGTGCCCTCCCGCAACAGCGTCGCGCCCGCCTCCGTCAGCGACCAGCGCACCCGGCGGCCGGCCCGTGCGGACGACAACAACCCCTCCGCGGACGCGCGGGACACGGCTTGGCGCGCAGATTTCTCCTCCACGCCCAGCTCACCGAGGGCCCGCAGCAGCGTGGCCGTCCACACCGCACGTCCACGCGGATAGACGAACTCACCCAACACCGTGAGCAGCAGTGAACGGGCACTGCCGGAGCCGAGCGTGCGCCGACGCGAGCCCGCTATGGCGGACACGTTCAGCTCGGCCTCGGCGTCGGTCACCACCGCAGCGTAATTCACCGAACTATCTACAACGCTGTTGCGTATCGCGTACGTGCTGTAGTGTGATCTACACCGCAGAGCAGCGCCCACGTCGACAGATCAGCGAGAGGTACCGCCGATGACCGTCACCGACTCCCCGGAAACCACGAGCGCGCCAACGACCTCACCCATGATCAACTTCGACCGGGAACCGGCGCAGTACAAGCACTGGACGCTCTCCTTCGACGGGCCGGTCGCCACGCTCACCCTCACGGTGGACCCGCAGGCTGGACTGGTGCCCGGCTACGAGCTCAAGATGAACTCCTACGACCTCGGCGTAGACATCGAGCTCTACGACGCAACCCAGCGGCTGCGCTTCGAGCATCCCGAGGTCAAGGCGGTCGTGGTGACCAGCGGGGTGGACAAGATGTTCTGCGCGGGCGCGAACATCCGGATGCTCGGGCAGTCCCCGCACTCGTGGAAGGTGAACTTCTGCAAGTTCACCAACGAGACTCGCAATGGCATCGAGGACACCACCGCGTACAGCGGTCAGACCTACCTCGCGGCGGTAAACGGCACCGCCGCCGGTGGGGGTTACGAGCTGGTCGCGGCGTGCGACCAGTCGGTGCTCATCGACGACGGCTCCTCCGCGGTGTCCTTGCCGGAGATTCCGCTGCTCGGGGTACTGCCCGGCACCGGCGGGCTCACCCGGGTGGTGGACAAGCGCAAGGTGCGCAAGGACCGCGCGGACCTGTTCGCGACCCGCTCCGAAGGTGTCCGCGGAGAAACGGCCGTCAAGTGGGGCCTGGTGGACGAGACCGCGCCGCGCGCCCGGTTCGACGAGGCGGTACGGGTCCGTGCGCAGGCTGCTGTCGCCACCTCCACCCGTCCGTCCGACGCCAAGCCCGTCAAGCTCATTCCATTGGAACGCACGGAGACCTCCGACGAGATCTCCTACCACCACGTCACCGCCACGCTCGACCGCCAGCATCGTCGCGTCGAGATCCTTGTGCGGGGACCGGAGTCCCCTCCCCCGGCCGACGCCACGGCCGCGGTGGAGCAGGGCGCGAACTACTACCCACTGCAGCTGACCCGAGAACTCGACGACCTCATCCTGCTGCTGCGCACCAACGAGAACGAGTTGGGCACCTGGGTGTTTCGCCTCCAGGGCGACCCGGCCAAAGTGCTCGCCTACGACAGGCAGCTCGAGGAGTTGGCGCCGCACTGGTTCATCAACGAGGTGCGCCACTACTACAAGCGCACCCTCAAGCGGCTCGACGTCACCAGCCGCAGCCTGTTCGCCGTGATCGAGCCGGGCTCGGCCTACGCCGGCTTCCTGCTGGAGATCGCGCTGGCCTGCGACCGCCAATACATGCTTGACGGGGTCTACGAGGACGTCGATCCCGACGCCAACCCGGCCTACCTCCAATTGGCCGAGTCGAACTTCGGCAGCTACCCGATGGGCAACGGATTGAGCCGCGTCGCCTCCCGCTTCTGGGGTCACGACGACGACTACGAACGGGCCCGCGAACAGATCGGCGCCCAGCTTCTCGCCGGTACGGCCGACGAGTACGGCCTGGTCACCATGGCGCTGGACGACATCGACTTCGGAGACGAGTTGCGCATCGTCTTGGAAGAGCGGGCGTCGCTGTCGCCCGACGCACTGACCGGGATGGAATCCAACCACCGCTTCGTCGGCCCGGAGACCATGGAGACCAAGATCTTCGGCCGGCTCACCGCCTGGCAGAACTGGATCTTCATCCGCCCCAATGCGGCTGGCCCCGAGGGGGCGCTGCGCCGCTTCGGCACGGGCGAGCGCGCCAACTTCGACGTGAAGCGGGTATAGCGGTGACCACCGGCTTCAACGCCGCTGATTTCCTGGTCCACCGCCAAATCCGCGACGGCCTGGCCGCCAAGACGGCCTTGGTGGGCACTCGCACCCGCACCTACGGTGAGCTCGCCCACGACGTCGCCCAGGTTGCCGCGGGCCTGCGCCGGCTGGGCCTGCGGACCGACGACCGGGTGTTGCTCGTGATGGCCGACGACGTGGAGATGGCCACAAGCATCCTGGCCGCCTTCCACGCCGGGCTGGTAGCCGTCCCGATTTCCACGATGTACAGCGGTGTGGAACTGGCCGAGATCATGGTCGACTCCGGGGCGCGGGTGGTGATCACCAGCGCCGAGTTCGGGGCGGCGAGCACGCAAGCGGTGTCGCTGGCCCCCGAGGTCGAGCACCTCATCGTCGCCGGTGACTACGTTCCCGAGACGGCCGAGCACATAACCGTCAGTGCGTGGCCGGAACTCCTCCAGTCCGCTCCCACCGAGGCAGCGGCCACGAGCGAGGACGCCTGGGCGCTGTGGCTGTACACCTCCGGCACCACCGGGACACCCAAAGCGGCGATGCACCGGCACGCCAACATCCGGCACGTCTATGAGACCTATGGCGTGCAGACTCTCGGCATCCGACGCGACGACGTCTGCCTGTCGGTGGCCAAGATGTTCTTCGCCTACGGCATCGGTAACTCACTATTTTTCCCGCTCGCCGCTGGAGCGACGACAGTGCTGGAGCCAGCTCGGCCCACCCCGGTGGGCATGGGTGCACGCATCCTGGCCGACCGCCCGACGTTGTTTTTCGGTGTCCCCACCTTCTACGCCGCCCTGGTCAACGCCACGCTGGCCGAGGACACCTTCGCCTCCGTCCGGCTTTGCGTGTCCGCCGGCGAGCCGTTACCGGCAGCGCTGCAGCAGCGGTTTCTGGACCGTTTCGGCGTCGAGATCCTCGATGGCATCGGCTCCACGGAGGTGCTGCACATCTTCCTGTCCAACATTCCCGGCGACATCCGACCCGGCACCACCGGCAAGGCCGTCCCCGGCTACGACTTGGAGATTCGCGACGACGAAGGCCGCACGGTCAAGCCTGGGGTCCCCGGCAACCTGTTCGTGCGCGGCGAATCACTGGCTATCGGCTACTGGCGGCGTACCGACGCGCACCGCTCGGTGTTCGAGGGCCGATGGATGCGCACGGGGGACACCTACGTGCAGGACGAGGACGGGTACTTCCACTGCCTGGGCCGCTCCAACGACCTGCTCAAGGCCGGTGGCATCTGGGTTTCTCCCGCGGAGGTGGAGGCTCGGCTGCTCGCCCACAGCGCCGTGGCCGAGGCCGCTGTGGCAGGCGTCGCCGACGCGGAAGGCTTGGACAAGCCGGTGGCGCTGGTGGTGCTCGCCGACCGCCACGCCTCCGTTACCGAGGATGAGTTGATCGCCTGGTGCCGAGAGGGTTTGGCCGCTTTCAAGCGGCCACGAAGCATTGTGTTCGGCGACGCCCTGCCGAAGACGGCCACCGGGAAGGTGCAGCGCTTCCGGGTGCGGGAGCAGCTGGCCGCCCAGCTCGGCGTCTCCGTGCTCGACACCGTGCCGCTACCAAGCCACTGAAGGAGGAACACCCCAATGCCGTACGTGATCGCGCAACCGTGCATCGACGTCATGGACCGCTCCTGTGTCGAGGAATGTCCGGTCGACTGCATCTACGAAGGAGACCGCAAGCTTTACATCAACCCCAAGGAGTGCATCGACTGTGGGGCGTGCGAGCCGGTGTGCCCAGTCGAGGCAATCAGCCAGGATCGCCGCGTCCCGGAGGAATACACCGAGTTCGTCGAAGACAACCAGGAGTTCTTCACTATCACGCTGCCCGGGCGCGACGGGCCGATCGGTACTCCCGGCGGCGCTCACAAGACCGGGCCCATCGGGGTCGACACACCGATGGTGGTGGACAAGTGAGTGCGCAGGGGCGCCCGGCCCACGAGCTGAGCGACGAGGAGCTGGAACACCAAGGCACGCAGGCGCACGCAACGCGTAACTGGGTTTTCCTGCACGGGACGGCGGCGCAGTTCGCCAACCACACGGCGCGGATGATGGAGCTGGAGCAGGAGTACCTGCGCCGGTACCCGCAACGCACCTGGCAGGGCTCCGGTGGTGCCCCCACCAAGCCCGGTGACGCGCTGGAAGAGCTGAAGACGGCGTTGGCCGGCATCGTGGTACAGCTGCAGGCCCTGAGTCAACAGCCGACGACGGTAGTGGCGCGCGACGCGTCGGGGATCAGCCGCAACCCGGTCGAAGTTTTGCTGTCTCGGCTCGCAGATGCACCCGGCGGCCGGATGGACAAGCTCGAGCTGCATCAGATCGCCCGCGACTGCGGGGTCGGCAGGGAGACCCTCGCCTCGCTGTACGGCCCTGCTGATCCCCTGGTCGTAGCCGAAAAGGCGGATCGGGTCATCACCACCCGCGGCCGGGAGCGGGCGGGGCGTTCGCACCCGCCGACCTAGCCGGTGGCGCGTCGGATCCGCGCCTCGCCGACTCAGCCTGGTCTCATCGTGCATCTGCTTGCGCATCGTGCTTGATTCAAGGGGTTGACGACGACATCGACACCATCGACGCTGGGATCCCACGCCGTTGGCTACCCAACCCTCTTGGAGATTCCTCATGATCACAACGAAAGAAATCAGAAGCGTCACCGACGGCAACGTCCACGGATCGGACGGCGAGAAAATCGGTTCAGTAGGACAGATCTACCTGGACAACAACACCGGCCAGCCCGCATGGGTCACCGTCAAGACCGGTCTGTTCGCCAACAAGGCCTCCTTCGTACCCTTGGCCGAGGCCACTGTGGAGGGTCAGGACCTGCGCGTGCCCTACGACAAGCACAAGGTCAAAGACGCACCGAACGTGGACGCCGACGGTGAGCTGACCCCGCAGGAGGAGGACGAGCTCTACCGCTACTACGGCGTCGAGTCCGGCGGTCAGGACGGTTCTGACCAGCGCTCGAATGCTGAGGACCGATCGCACTCGGGCCAGGACGAGTCGTCCGGCCGCGATGTGGCCGGAACCGCCGCTGCGGGCGGTGCTGCCGGAGGCGTCGCCGGTCACCGGGCGGAGCACCAGGAGGAGCGGGCGGAGCACCACGGAGACGAACGCCGCGAGGAGACTGGGCATCGGGAAGGTGAGCAGAATGCCGAGCAGGGCGAACACGGCAGCGAGGAGAAGGGCGCTCACCGCCATGAGGGCGGGGGCGGCGCAGAAGGCGGTAGTGGATCTGAAGGCGGCCCGCACCGGCGGATTCGGCGGTACATCGTGACCGAGGAGGTCGTGACCCGCCGGGAGGAGGAGCTACCTGAGGAGGGTGGTCAGCAGGGGCGCTCGGGGGACGCCAACCGCTGACGGTCCGCCGCCCACCTGTCGCGGGTAGTTCTCGCCTCGGGCCCACTTGTCGCGAGAAGTTCTCGCG
>JALYVL010000060.1 GCA_030853285.1 Actinomycetota bacterium
CACGCAGTGGGACGTCACCACCTCCCGCGGCGACTACACCGCCAACACCGTCGTCTCCGCGGTCGGCGCGTTGTGCGAGCCCGCCCTGCCCAATATTGCGGGCATCGGGAATTTTGCCGGCGAGATTTTCCACTCCGCCCAGTGGAACCACGACGCGGACCTCACCGGCAAGCGGGTCGCGGTGATCGGCACCGGAGCATCGGCCATCCAGATCGTGCCCGCGATCGCCGCGGAGGTCGGCCACATGGACGTCTATCAGCGCACCGCACCGTGGATCCTGCCGCGGATGGATCGGGAGTACAGCTCCGTGGAGCGCTTTGCGTTCAAGCACGTGCCCGGCTTCCAGCGGCTGTCCCGCGCGCTGATCTATGCCACGAGGGAGAGCCAGGTCGTCGGCCTGGCCAAACTGCCCGTCCTGATGAAACCGCTGCAGAAGGCGGCGGAGAACCACATCGCGCGCCAGGTCAGCGACCGGGCCCTGCGCAAACAGATCACCCCCAACTGGAGGATCGGCTGCAAGCGAATGCTGATCTCGAACGGGTGGTACCCCGCGCTGCAGCGGGACAACGTCGAGCTGGTCACCGACGGTATCGCCGAGGTTCGCTCGGATTCTGTGGTCACCAAGGACGGCACCGTGCGCGAGGTCGACGCCATGATTGTGGCCACCGGCTTCCACGTCACCGACTCACCGGCCTACGACACCATCGTCGGCGCCGAGGGCCGCACGCTCAGTGAGGCCTTCCGCGAGCACGGGATGCAGGGATACAAGGGTGCCGCCGTCGCGGGCTTCCCGAACATGTTCTTCTTGGTCGGTCCGAACACAGGCCTGGGTCACACGTCGATGGTGTACATGATCGAGTCGCAGCTGAACTATGTGATGGACGCGATCGCCACCATCGCGCGGGACGACCTTGCCACCGTCGAGGTCCGGCGTGAAGTGCAGGACTCTTACAACTCGACACTGCAGCGCAAGCTCAAGCCCACGGTGTGGATGACCGGTGGCTGTGCCAGCTGGTACCTCGACGAACACGGCAACAACACCACCCTGTGGCCCGGCTTCACCTTCGCCTTCCGCAAGATGACGAGACGCTTCGACGCCGACGCCTACCGGACGAGCACCCGCAGCGAGCAGCAGGCCGCACCGGAAAGCAACACCGACCGCCAGGAGGTAAGCGCATGAGCGAGCGAAAGCGACGTGGGGGTACGGCAATGAGCGACTTCAGGAACAAGGTAGCGGTCGTCACGGGTGCCGGCTCAGGGATCGGGCGTGCCCTGTCCCTCGACCTCGCCGCGCGCGGAGCTCGGTTGGCATTGTCCGATGTGGACAGTGCCGGTCTGGCCGAGACGCTGCGTCAGTGTGAGCTGCTCGGTGCCGACGTCCGCACCGATCATCTGGACGTGGCCGAGCGCGATGCCGTCATGTCCTACGCCGATGCCGTTGTGGCGCACTTCGGCACGGTCAATTTGGTGTTCAACAACGCGGGCATCGCGTTCTCCGGGGACGTCGAGGTCTCGGAGTTCAAGGACATCGAGCGAGTGATGGACATCGACTTCTGGGGGGTCGTCAACGGAACCAAGGCTTTCCTCCCGCACCTGATCGCGTCGGGCGACGGTCACATCGTGAACACTTCCAGCCTGTTCGGACTGCTGGCCATGCCCTCGCAGAGCGCATACAACGCGGCCAAGTTCGCCGTGCGCGGGTTCACCGAGTCGCTGCGCCAGGAGATGCTGATCAATAAGCACCCCGTCAAGGTCACCTGCGTGCACCCCGGTGGCATCAAGACGGCGATCGCCCGCAACAGCACTGCCGCCGCCGGGCAGGACGCCAAGGCGTTTGCGGACCTGTTCGACAAGCACCTGGCGAAGACCACGCCGGAGAGTGCAGCGCACACGATCTTGCGCGGGGTCGCCGCTGGCCGGCCGCGGGTGCTCGTCGGCGCCGACGCGCGTGCGCTGGATGCGCTGGTGCGGATCACCGGGTCGGGCTACCAGCGCCTGGTCGCGCGAGTCGCTGCCCGGATGCTGCCGACGGCTCAGTAGCAACGGCAGGGGATACTGGCCGACCGTGATCACCGTAACCGCCCACGGCCGGGCCAGTGTGCTGCAGATCGACCGACCGGAGCGCCGCAACGCGCTCGACACCGACACCTGCAATCAGCTCCGGCGGGGACTGCAGGACAGCGTGCAAGGTGGGGCGCTTGCCGTTGTGATCACCGGGCAGGGCAGCAGCTTCTGCTCGGGAGCCGACCTTTCCGGGGTGTACGGCGACGAGTTTCTGCTCGCCCTGCGCACCATGCTGAGCGCCATCACCGATGCGCCCGTTCCGGTGATCGCGGCGGTTAACGGTCCGGCCATCGGTGCCGGTACCCAGCTCGCCGTGGCCTGCGACCTGCGGGTGGCAGCCCCGACGGCGGTGTTCGGCGTGCCCACGTCGCAGCTCGGCTTGGCTGCGGAGGCGTTCACGTTGCGCCGGCTGGCGCTGTTCGCCGGGGGTGGCGCCGCTCGGCGGATGATGCTGGCCGCCCAACGACTCGACGTCACCGAGGCCGCCGCGTGCGGGCTGGTGGACGTCGAAGGCGAGCTGGACGACGCCATGGCCTTGGCGCAGCGCATCGCCACCTTGGCCCCGATGAGCGTGGCGTATTCCAAACGGGTGCTCAACACCGTGGCCGCCGTCGACGACGACTGGGCCGAGGCGGGGTTCCAGCGGTGCTGGACCAGTGCGGACTTCGCGGAGGGGCAGCTGGCGCGCAAGGAGAAGCGGCTACCGATCTTCCGGGGTCGCTGATGCTCGGGTGACGCTCCTCGACGCGGTGCTCATCGTCGCGGCCGGACTCGCCGCGGGCACCATCAACACCATTGTCGGCTCCGGGTCGCTGATCACCTTTCCCGCGCTGCTGGCGCTGGGCTACCCCCCGTTGATCGCCAACGTCAGCAACAACGTCGGCCTGGTGCCCGGCTCGATCAGCGGTGCCTGGGGTTACCGCCGCGAGCTGGCAGGCACGGCGCCCGCGCTGCGGCGACTGCTGCCGTGGTGCGTGGCGGGCGCGAGCCTAGGTGCGGCGCTGCTGCTGATCTTGCCCCCGAGCGTGTTCGGCTCGGTGGTGGTGGTGCTCATCGCGCTGGCTGTGCTGCTGGTGATCGTGCAGCCCAGGCTGGCGGCCCGGCTGCGCAAGCGGACGCCGCTGCAGTCGCATTCGCCAGGGCCGTCCTCGCGCAAGCACGGCGTCGCGCTGGCCCTGGGCCTGTTCGGGGCCAGCGTCTACGGGGGTTACTTCGGTGCTGCCCAGGGCGTCATCTATCTCGCGTTGCTGTCGTTGCTGCTGGTCGAGGACATGCAGGTGGCGAATGCCATCAAAAACGTGCTGGCCGTGGTGGTCAACGGCGTGGCGGCTGTGGTGTTCATCGCGGTGGCGCATCCGGATTGGGCCGTGGTCGGGCTGATCGCGCTCGGTGCCACGGTCGGTGGTCAGCTCGGGGCCAAGGTGGGCCGGCGGCTGCCGCCTGCGGTGCTCCGCGGGGTGATCGTGGTGGTGGGAGTGCTGGCTATTGTCGCTGTGCTGGTGCGTTGAGTGTCGCGTCAGTTTCCGCAGTGGTAGCGGCAAGCGGCGATGCGGTTGTCGTCCTCGACCACTCGGTAGACCAACCGGTGCCTCAGAGCACGGAGGTATCGAACGCGAGGAACGGGGGCGCCCCGATTCCACTGACCAGATGATGGTCCCAGAGGTCGCGCTCGCTCACAGTCGCCTCGGCTTCGGCGATGCCGCCGTCGTCCTCGGTGACCCGGACCAGCACGGCCGTGCCGTTGGCGGTCTCCGGCAGACCGCGCACCCGCCCGTACCAGGTGTAGCTACCGCTGATCGGCTCGAAGTGCCCGGACAACGCGAGCTCCACCTGGTGCTCGGTGTCCCCGACCACCGCCGCTGCGGCGCCGTGGTAGCCGTCCGGCTCCTCGGCGTCATGCGCGTCGGCTCCCTGAGTGTCACCGTGCTCATCCATCGAAGTTGTCCTCCTCGGTTGCGGGTGCGCCCAGTAGGCGCTGATCAGATGGGGTGCGATCGCGTCGAGTGAACTTGGCCGGTGATCCGTGGGCCTGCAGCACGCCCTCCAAACCGCCCCAGACGAGCATGGTGAGGTAGTCGACCAGAGCTTCCGCGGACATGGTCCGGTTGTCCACCCACCAGTGCGTGGCCAGCTGCACCATGCCGACCACCCCGTAGGCCCACGGGTGGGCGCCCCCGGAGTCCATCCCCATGCTGCGCAGCCGATCGCCGACCACGGCGGCCAGTGCCTCGGCCACCACACGCTCGGTGGTCGCGACCACACTGTCAGCCTCTTGATTCTGCGCGAACACATAGCCGTACAGCTCCGGCTCGCCCGCGATCGAGGTGACGTAGGCCTTGATCAGGGCGTGCACCTGGTCGTAGTCATCCCGTTGCACCCCGAGCTCGGCGAGCAGCGGCGGTAGCAGCACCGACTGGGCGATCTTGGTGAGGACGGCGCCGACCAGGTCGTTCTTGTCTGCGAAGTGCCGGTACAGCACGGTCTTGGACACCTCGAGCTGCGCGGCGATCGCGTCCATGCCCACGCCGGGGCCGCCACGTCGGATCGCAATCAGTGCACCGTCGACGAACTCCTCGCGTCGTGCCCGTTTGTGCTCATCCCAGCGCTTCTTGCGACCGTCGATGGAGGCCTTCGCCGACCGGGTCTCGTTGACCACGGCAGCCGCGGTGGCGGCGGCTGTACTGACCGCGCTCACCCACGTCGAGGGCACCCCGGGCAACTTGTCCGCCCGATCGCCCTTGACATCGGCGCCGTCGTAGTTCATGTTATCCATGTTAGCAGTTACACCCGAACACAGTTAAGTTCCTCGCTTTGTATCGCGTCCTGCCAATGTGGCACATAAAGCAAACTTCCCGGGAGATGACATGTCCACCGCCACCACCGTCATCCGAACTGCAGACCGCCAGGACATCGCCACGCGTCTGCTGGCGTCCTCGGCCAAGAAGTCCTACGACCCGATGGTCGAGGTCGACTGGGAGGCTCCGGTACCCGACGATCTGTTCGGAATGACGCCGGAGTGGAGCACGCTCTACGGCACCGCGCTGTGGGAGGAAATGAGTCTGCAGCAGCAGGTGACGCTGACCAAGCACGAGGTTTCCTCGATCATGAGCACCGGGATCTGGTTCGAGATGATCCTGATGCAGATGGTGGTGCGTGACATGTACGGCACCGATGCCTCGCAGCCGCACTTCCAATTCGCGCTGACCGAGATCGCCGACGAGTGCCGCCACTCCATCATGTTCGCCCACACCGCGGAGCGCTACGGCTGCCCCGCGTACCGCCCCAAGCGGACGGTGCTGGAGCTGGGCCGACTGTTCAAGACCACGGCCACCGGCGCCACCGCCTACGGCGGCATCCTGGTGGCCGAGGAGATCCTCGACGTGATGCAGCGCGACTGGATGAAGGACGAGCGGGTGCAGCCCATCACCCGCACCACCAGCAAAATCCACGTGGTGGAGGAAGCGCGGCACATGCGCTTCGCCCGCGAGGAGATCATTCGTCGGGCTGGTGGGTTGTCCAAGCGCCGCCGTGCCGTCGAACGCGCCTATCTCGCGGCCGGCGCCGCCGTGATCACCGCGAACCTGGTGACGCCGCAGGTGTACGCGGCCGCCGGTCTGGACGTGGACCGCGCCGTGCGCGAAGCCAAGAACAACACGCATTATCAGCGCAAGTTGCGGGCGAGTGCCGCGAAATTGATGGGCTTCCTCGACGAGGTCGGCATGGTCGGCGGGCCGTCGCGCAGGCTCTACGAAAACGTCAACCTGCTCTGAGTCGCGTTGCTGCTTCGGCCAACACCTCGTCGCGCTTGCAGAAGGCGAAGCGCAAGAGTGTGCGCCACGGCGCCTGTCCCGCGCTGAGCGGGTCGCAGAACGCGGTGACGGGGACGGCGGCGACCCCTACGCGCCCGGGGAGCTCGCGGCAGAACGTGGCCGCGTCGTGTGGGGTGAGCGGACTGGCGTCGGCGCAGACGTAGTAGGTCGAGGCGCTCGAGCGCACGGTGAACCCCGCGTCGCGCAGTGCCGAGGACAGCACATCTCTTTTGCTCTGCAGGCTTGCGCGCAACGCGAGAATCCATTCCTGCTCGTGCGACAGCGCGTGGGCGACGGCGAGCTGCATCGGCGTTGCGCCGACGAACGTCAGATATTGCTTGGCCGTCTTCGTCGCCGCCACCAGCTCGGGCGGTCCGCAGATCCACCCCGTCTTCCAGCCGGTCGCGCTGAACGTCTTGGCGGCGCTGGAGACCGACAGCGTCCGTCCTGCCATTCCGGGGAGGGTGGCCAGCGGCGTGTGCACGGCGCCGTCGTACACCAGGTGCTCATAGACCTCGTCGGTGAGCACCACCAGGTCGTGTTCGCAGGCGAGTTCCGCGATGGCACCCAGCTCGGTTGGGCTGAGCACCGTGCCGGTGGGGTTGTGCGGAGAGTTCACCAGCAGCATCCGGGTGCGTGGACCGATAGCGGCGCGCAGAGCGTCGAGGTCCAGCGCGAACCGCTCGCCGTCGGCCACCAGCGGCACCGTTCGGCGCACGCCCCCGGCCATGGCCACCGCTGCCGGGTAGGAGTCGTAGTACGGCTCGATCATCACCACCTCCTCACCCGGCTCCACCAGCGCCAGCACCGCGGCCGCGATCGCCTCGGTCGCGCCCACCGTGACGAGCACCTCGGTGTCCGGGTCGTGGGCCAAGCCGTAACGCTGGGCACGGTCGGCGGCGACGGCCTGGCGCAGGGCAGGCACCCCCGGCCCGGGGGCGTACTGATTGTGTCCGGTCTGGATGGCGGCACTGGCTGCGTCGAGCATGGACGGCGGGCCGTCGGTGTCCGGAAACCCCTGGCCCAGGTTGAGGGCGCCGTGTTCGGTGGCCAGTGCCGTCATCTCCGCGAAGATCGTGGAGGCGAACGGCTGCAGGCGGGGGTTCAGTCCTCGAGGTGTCACCCGAACCATCATGCCGCCCGCTGTCCCACTGGCAGGATGAGCGCTGTGGACCTCACCCTCGATGAAGACACCAAGCGCCGCGACCTGCGCAAGATGAAGACCCTGGCGACGGGCTTTCTTGTGGCGGCGACCGCGGTGTTCCTCCTTGCCCGCTGGCAGGAGTCGGTCGGGGCCGGCGGCTGGGTGGGTTACGTCCGCACCGCCGCCGAGGCAGGCATGGTGGGCGCACTGGCGGACTGGTTTGCCGTGACCGCGTTGTTCCGGCATCCGCTG
>JALYVL010000061.1 GCA_030853285.1 Actinomycetota bacterium
ACCAACCGCCACTCGCAGCGACCCCAACCGCAGCAGCGCCCACAGGGCGAGCGGGATCAGCAATACGTACGGCAACCAGGCCCGAACGCCGGGGCTGCCCATGTGCACCTCTGCCGCGAGCAGGCCGGCGACTGCAGCACCCAGTGGCCACCACCACCACGGCACCCACAACCGCTCGGTGTATGACTGACCGGGCGCGACACCCATCCCCGCTCCGGACTTCGCTGGTGATGCGGATTCGGCCATGCGGTCAAGGGTAGTCTCGGCCGTCGTGCCGCCCCTTCGTGACAGTGCCGCTCGCCCCGAGCAGCTCGACGTCGCGTTGCGGCGTCTCGATCCGGCGATGCCCGTCCCGGCACCCTCGCACCCCGACGACGCCGCCGTGGACCTCGCCACGACGCAGGACGTGTCGCTGCCGCCCGGGGCTCGCGCGCTGGTCGGCACCGGGCTCGCAATCGCCCTGCCCGCCGGATTTGTCGGGTTGGTGCATCCACGCTCCGGGTTGGCTGCCCGCTGGGGGCTGGGGGTGTTGAACGCGCCGGGCACGGTGGATGCCGGCTACCACGGAGAGATCAAGGTGTGCCTGATCAACCACGATCGGCAGGAGGGCATCGAGCTGCACCGGGGCGACCGCATCGCCCAACTGCTGGTGCAGCGCGTTGTGCAGGTTCACTTCACCGAGGTCGACCGGCTCCCGGACTCCGACCGCGGCGGTAGAGGACACGGATCGACGGGCGTCACCACCCTGACAACCACCACGATTGAGGGGCACTAGGCATGTTTGGACGTCGTAACAAGCAGTCTGCCCCGGTGGAGAGCACCGCGAGCAAAAAGGCAATGCAGGCTGCGAACGGGGACGCCACGACCGAGCACGATGTGCCCGAAACCGACACCCCTGCGGACGGTCCGTACGACAGCACTGAAGTTCCCGTCGCGGACGGTGAGTCGGACGGTCGGCTGGACCTCGGTTCGGTACGGCTGCCGCTCCTCGATGGCGCCCAGCTTCAGGTGGAGATGGACGAGGTCGGCGGCTTGCGTTTCCTGCACCTGCTGACCGAAGTGGGACGAATCACGGTCTCGGCCTTCGCTGCCCCCCGATCGGCGGGCATGTGGCACGAGGTCGTCGGCGAGCTCGCCCAGTCCTTGAAGGACGACGGCTCGGTGGTGCGCTTCGAGAACGGTCCGTGGGGTCGGGAGGTAATCGGGGTCGGTGAGGCGGCCACCCTGCGCTTTGTCGGGGTGGACGGCCCGCGCTGGATGGTGCGGTGTGTCGCCGCCGGCCCTGACGAGTCGCAGGAGCCGCTGGCGGAATTGGCTCGCTCGGTGCTGCAGGACACCGTGGTGGTGCGCGGAGTGGAGCCCATGCCGGTGCGCTCGCCGCTGCCGGTGACCTTGCCCGAGCTGCTGGCTCAGCAACTGGAGCAGGCGCGAGCGCAGCACGAGGCGCAACAAGGCGCAGGAGAGCCCGACTAGCCGATCGCTGCTCGTGCGGCGCGGGACTGCCAGCCGGCCACGCAGGCGGCCCCGAGCACCGCGGGGTCCGCGCCCAGTGCCGCGAGCTCAATCGTGACCAGCTGCGCGTCCGGGCTGGCGCCTGCCCACGCCCGGGCGACTGTCACGGGGTGCACTGGGTCGTGCACAGCTCCGGCGATGCCGGTGGGAACGTGCAGCCGACTCACTTCGGTAGCGGTCGGTCCGTGCTGTCTCGCCGCGTCGTCCAGCGCCTGCGGCAGCTCCGGCCACTGCCCGTGCCACGCCCGGCTCAGCTCCGCGGCGAGCCACGTTGGGCTGGTGCGGTCGACGTCGCGCAACACCGAGGCCAACCCGTGCCGACGCAGCTGCTCGGCGGAGTGGCTGGCGCTCAGCGCGGCCGGAGCGTCGCCGGGAGCGCCGAGCCAGGGCGGCAAAGCGATCAGCAGACCGGACAGTCGCGTTTGGTGGCGCAGAGCCCATTGCGCAGCGACAATCGCCCCCAGCGACACCCCGCCGACCAGCAGCGGCCCCGGAGCCTCGGCTGCGTCATCCAGGGCCGCGTGGTACGCCGGGATGACGGCGCCCGGCTGCGGGACGACCGCAATGAGCTCGATGTTGTTCACGGACAGCGCCGCCCCGAACGCACGGCGAACGAAATCGTCATCCGATCCGGAACCGGGCAGCAGTACGGCGCGCAAGGGGTCGCGCGGTCTGCGGGGGACTGACATGCGCACGATCCTGCCCGCTCGGGTGCCAAGCGGGTATACATGGGCGTTACGCTGTGACATCGTCCGGCCTGGCGTCGAACCAGGCACCTGCAAGCGCACTGGAGCGCCCATGGCCAGCACCGAAGCCGGCTACTTTCGTAGGCTTGCGCGCCGCCTCACCACCGACGTCGCGGAGCTCGACGCCGACGAGATGTCGCAGACCGCTGCAGCGGAAGGGGCGCGACGAGCGTGTGACTGCTCGCGCGGCGAGGAGGTGACCGTGCTCGGGCGGCTCCGCAGCATGCAGGTCAGCCCGAAATCCGCCGAGGCCAGCCTGGAGGCGGAACTGTTCGACGGCACCGACAGCGTCACGCTGGTGTGGATCGGCCGTCGGCGCATTCCCGGTGTCGAGGCAGGACGAACACTGCGCGTTCAGGGACGACTGGCCGAGCGCAACGGTGCCAAAGTCCTGTACAACCCGCGGTACGAGCTGCAGTGTGGACAGTAGTTCGCCGCCCGAACCGGTGACGCAGCCCGAACCGGTGACACCCGAATCGGTGACACCCGAATCGGTGACTGCGACCGAGCCGGACGGCGCCGTCGAACCCGTACGCAAGACCATGCTGGAGCAGATGGGTGGCGTCGGTGGCGTCATCGCCTCCAGCGTTCCGGTGTTGGTGTTCATCATCGTCAACTCCTTCGCCGGTCTCACCCCGGCCATCTGGTCAGCCGTCGGCTCAGCCGTCGCCATTGCGGTGCTGCGCCTGGTGCGCAGGGAGGGCCTGCAACCAGCCGTCTCCGGATTGTTCGGCGTGGCGATCGCCGCCTACGTCGCGCACCGCACGGGATCGGCCAAGGGCTACTTCCTCCTCGGCATCTACACCAGCCTGGTCTACGGCGCAGTGTTTGCGGTCTCGGTACTGGTGCGGCGTCCTCTGGTGGGCGTGGTGTGGTCGTTGCTCAACGCCAGTGGCTGGGCGTGGCGCGGCAACCGCGGGGCGGTGCGCGCCTACGACGTCGCCACCCTGGCCTGGGTCGTCGTCTTCGGGGCGCGGTTCGTGGTGCAGCACTGGCTTTACGGAGCTGACCGTGCGGGTTGGCTGGCCGTTGCAAAGATCAGCATGGGCCTACCGTTGTACGGCCTGGCGTTACTGGTGACGTTCTGGGCCGTCCGACGCGCTGATCTCAGTCTTGCCCGCGATGACAATCAGACTCCGGTTTAGCCGCGCAGCATCGTCTGGATCTCGTCCTCCACCTCGACCGAGGCGACGAACAACAGCTCGTCACCGCGTTCGAACGAGTCGTCCGGCTGCGGCACGATGACTCGACCACCCCGCAGAATGGTGACCAGCGCAGCGTCGCGGGGTAGTTGCAACGTGCTCACCGGCTTGCCAGCCAAGGGGGTATCCGCGGGCAGGGTCACCTCCACCAGGTTCGCCTGGCCCTGGCGCAGGGTCATCAGTCGCACCAGGTCACCCACGGACACCGCTTCCTCCACCATGGCGGCCAGCATGCGTGGGGTGGACACGGCGACGTCGACACCCCATGACTCGGTGAACAGCCACTCGTTGCGCGGGTCGTTCACCCTGGCCACCACCCGGCGCACGGCGAACTCCGTCTTGGCCAGCAGACTCACCACGAGGTTGGCCTTGTCGTCGCCGGTGGTGGCGATCACCACCTCACAGTCCTGCAGCCCCGCCTCCTCCAAGGAGGCCAGCTCACAGGCGTCCGCGTTCACCCATTCCGCGGCGGGGACGGCATCGCCGTCGATGTGGGACAGGTCCCGCTCGATGAGCATCACCTCGTGCTTGTTCTCCACCAGCTCGCGGGCAATGGAGCGACCTACCGCGCCTGCTCCAGCGATGGCAACCCTCATCTGTCCTGCTCCTGTCGGTCTGCGCTCGCCCAAAACAGATTCACTGTGACTCAGTCCTGCGGTGGGGGGGCGGCGGCGAGCACGGACGCCTCGGCGACGGTGCCGGACACGGCCGCGATGTACACCTGGTCGTCGGACTGCACGACGGTTCGTTTGTCGGGCAGAACCCCGGCTCCGAAGCGGATGATGAACGCCACCCGCGCGCCGGTCGCGTCCTCCACCTCGGTGACGCGGTGACCGGCCCACTGCTCGTGCAAGCTGACCTCCATTACCGCGACTGTCCCCGAGGGGTCACGCCAGGCCGTGGCACTCGAGTCCTGCATCAGGGTGCGCAGGAAGCGGTCGGTCGTCCAGGGCACCGTGGCGACGGTGGGGATGCCGAGCCGCTCGTACACCGCGGCGCGTTTGGCGTCGTAGATGCGCGCGACCACGCGGTCGATACCAAAGTTCTCCCTGGCCACCCGGGCCGCGATGATGTTGGAGTTGTCGCCGCTGGAGACTGCGGCGAAGGCGCCTGCGCGCTCGATGCCGGCGGCGATGAGCACGTCCCGGTCGAAACCCATCCCGGCGACGGTGGTGCCGGCGAAATCGGGTCCGAGGCGGCGAAACGCCACGGCGTCGCGGTCGATCACCGCGACGTCATGGTCGAGGCGCTCGAGCCCCGCGGCCAGCGACGATCCGACCCGGCCGCATCCCATGATGACCACGTGCACGTGAGCTGACCTCCTGGTGGTGGCGTCTGCCGCAGCGAACGCTACATGCGTGAACGACCGGGTGGGCGCTCAACCCGATGGCAAAGGGTGCAGAGTCGCCTAGGCTGCATGCTCGTGCAGCCTAGGCTGCATGCTCGTGCCCGCATTGTCCTCGGTTGTGAAGCGTCTTGTGCTGGGTCGACCCTTCCGCAGCGACACCCTGAGCCACACCTTGCTGCCGAAGCGACTGGCGTTGCCGGTGTTCGCCTCCGACGCCATGTCCTCGGTGGCCTACGCGCCGCAGGAGATCTTTTTGACGCTGTCGGTGTCGGGAATCACGGCGTATGCCTACGCGCCGTGGATCGGACTCGTGGTGGCGTTGGTGATGCTTGTCGTGGTGGCCAGCTACCGGCAGAACGTGCACGCCTACCCATCCGGCGGTGGCGACTACGAGGTGGCGACGGTCAACATCGGCAAGCCGGCCGGGCTCACCGTGGCCAGCGCGCTGCTGGTCGACTACACGCTCACCGTGGCGGTGTCGATCTCCTCGGCCATCGACAACGTCGGTTCTGCCGTCCCCTTCATCGCCACCCACAAAGTGGCCTTCGCGGTGGGCACCATTGTGGTGCTCACCGCCGTCAACCTGCGCGGACTACGAGAGTCCGGAACTGCCTTCGCCATCCCGACCTACGCGTTCATGCTTGGCATCATCGTGATGATCATCTGGGGGCTGACTCGGATCGTGCTGCTCGGACAGAGCCTGCAGTCGGAGTCGGCGGGCTTCGATCTGATCCCCGAGCACGGCAAGCTGACCGGCTTCGCGCTGGCCTTCCTGTTGCTCCGGGCGTTCAGTCAGGGTTCCGCGGCGTTGACCGGGGTCGAGGCGATCAGCAACGGTGTGCCCGCCTTCCGCAAGCCCAAGTCGAAGAACGCGGCGACCACCTTGCTGCTGCTGGGGACCGTCTCGGTGACCATGTTGTTGGGGCTGATCGCCTTGGCGGTGCTGACCAAGGTGCAGCTGGCCGATAGCCCGGCAACCCAACTGCGGGGAGCGCCGGTGGGTTACGAGCAGAAGACCATGGTCGCCCAGATCGCCGAGGTCATCTTCCGCGACTTCACGCCTGGCTTCTATTTCGTCGCGGCCGCCACCGGACTGGTTCTGGCCCTGGCCGCGAACACGGCGTTCAACGGATTCCCGGTGCTTGGCTCCATCTTGGCCCAGGACCGCTACCTCCCCCGCCAGCTGCACACCAGAGGCGATCGCCTGGCGTTCTCCAACGGCATCCTGTTCCTCGCCGCGGCCGCGATTGTGCTGGTGGTGTCCTTCCAGGCCAGCGTCACCGGCCTGATCAACCTCTACGTGGTCGGGGTGTTCGTCTCGTTCACGGTGAGCCAGTTCGGGATGATTCGACACTGGAACCGTTTGTTGCGCACCGAGGACCAAGCGGCGGAGCGTCGCAGGATGCGCCGTTCGCAGACCATCAACGCGGTCGGATTGACGATGACCGCTGCGGTCTTGGTCATCGTGTTGTTGACCAAGTTTTTGGCGGGTGCATGGATCGCGATCTTGGCCATGGCCGTCATCTACCTGGTGATGACCTTGATCCATCGGCATTACCAGCGGGTGGCCATGGAGCTCGAGACGCACGAGTGGGACGGAGTGCTGCCCAGCCGCAACCACACCATCGTGTTGGTGTCGAAGCTGCACAAGCCGACGATGCGCGCGTTGGCCTACGCCAGGGTGATGCGCCCCGACGTACTCGAGGCGGTGACAGTGAACGTGGACGACGCGGACACCAAGGCCCTGGTGCAGGAGTGGGAGGACCGGGAGATCCCGGTGAAGCTGAAAGTGGTGGAATCGCCGTACCGGGAGATCACCCGTCCCGTGCTCGAGTACGTCCGGCGGGTGCGCCGGGATTCCCCGCGGGACGTGGTCACAGTGTTCATCCCGGAGTACGTCGTAGGGCGGTGGTGGGAGCAGGTGCTGCACAACCAGAGCGCGCTGCGACTGAAGTCGCGGCTGTTGTTCCAACCGGGCGTGATGGTGACCAGCGTGCCGTGGCAGCTGAGCTCCGCGCAGCACGCCAACACCCGCGACCACGCCGAGATCGCGCCAGGTGCCTCCCGTCGCGGATTCGACGAGGGGCCGCAGTGACGGCGGCGCTGGATTGGACGGGCGCGGAGCTCGAGCTTGAGCTGGGCGCGCCCGGACACGGCGGTTTTTGCGTCGCCCGGCACGAGGGCCGGGTGGTGTTCGTCCGCCACGGGCTGCCCGGCGAGCGGGTACGGGCGGTCGTCACCGAAGATCGCGGCGGATCCTTCTGCCGTGCAGATGCGGTGGAGGTTCTCGTCGCCGCTGTTGACCGGGTGGCGGTGCGCTGCCCGGTAGCCGGGCCGGGCGGCTGTGGCGGCTGCGATTTCCAGCATGTGTCCCTTGATGGCCAGCGGCGTTTGAAGGCAGCGGTAGTGGCTGAGCAGTTGCGCCGCCTCGGTGGGCTG
>JALYVL010000062.1 GCA_030853285.1 Actinomycetota bacterium
GATCATTGCGGCGAGGAAGAGCAGGGCCGCCCAGTGGTGGATCTGACGGACGAACAGACCGCCTCGCACCTCGAACGAGATGTTCAGCGTCGACTCGTAAGCCCGGGACATCTCCACGCCGCGCAGGTTCTGGAACACCCCGTTGTAGGTGGTCTCGGCCATCGAAGGGTCGAAGAACAGGGTCAGGTACACACCCGAGATGATCAGAATGATGAAGCTGTACAGCGCCATCTCGCCGAGCAGGAACGACCAGTGGGTGGGGAAGACTTTGTTGATCTGGCGGCGCATGCCGCCGGCCAGGTGATACCGGTCGTCCGCCCACGTCGCGGCGGACTCGCCGATCTGCTCGCCCTTGCTCTTGGGGGCGGTGGTGGTTGCGGTCATGACTTGCGCTCCCAGAAGGCGGGTCCAATCGACTCGATGAAGTTGCCCTTGGCGATGAGGTATCCCCGGTCGTCGACCGTGATGGGAAGCTGGGGCAGCGCACGAGCGGCGGGACCGAAGATCGGCTTGGCGTAGGTCAGCATGTCGAACTGCGACTGGTGGCAGGGGCACAGCAGCCGGTTGCTCTGGGTCTCGTACAACGAGGCCGGGCAGCCCGCGTGGGTGCAGATCTTGGAGTAGGCGTAGTACGCGCCGTAGTTGAAGTCCTCCTGGCCCGAACGCTTGACCACCTTGGCCGCGTCTTCCGGCCGCAGCCGGATGAGCATCACGGGGTTGTCCGAACGACGCAAGGCCGCGCTCAGTGCTTCATCGTTGCCACGTTCGGACTCACGGAACGGGAAGACCGTCTCGATCCCGCCCGCGGCGAGGTCCTCGGCGCGGATCAGCTCGACGTCGTGCGAGCGGCCCGTCGAGCGACGGAGGTAAATCGTCTCGTTGTTGGTCGGCGTCCAGCCCGTCGTCCACAGCGCGGCGTCCGGACCGCCCTTCCACGGATTCTTGATGAGACCACCGAGCGGCATGATGGCCATCAGACCGAGTGCCCCGGCGCCGAAGCCGAGGCTGCGCTTGATCAGGCTGCGCCTGCCGAGGCCCGTGGAGGCCGCGGAGTCTTGGAGCAGGGCCACCGTGGTCTTCTTGTCCAGCTCCGTTGAGCCGCCCATGTGACGCTGTTGAACGGCGGTCTCGTCGGGGATAAACTTCTTGGCGTAGGCGATGACGCCGACTCCGAGCCCCAGGATGCCCAGGCCCATGGTGAGGCCGAGCAGGGGGGTGTACAGCGTGTACATCAGGTTGCGGTCGCTGCCCAGCGGCTCGTACTCCCACGGCCAGAACAGGTAGATCCCCACGAACGCCAGGGAGGCAATGCCGGCCAGGGCGAACCACGCGGCGACGGAGCGTTCGGCACGCTTTTCTGCCTTTGTGCCTTGGACGGGCCACCGCTCGCGCCGGTAGGCGAGCTCGACGTCGTCCTCCTTGAGGCCGAGGGTCACCAGCTCTTCGCGGCTCATGCCGGCCAGTTCCTCGTCGGTGGGCGGCGTGCCCTTCGTACTCATGCTCGTGCTCCGATCCACATCGCCGCGCCGATCAGGCCCGCGATCCCAACAATCCAGATGAACAATCCTTCGGAGACCGGTCCGATTCCGCCCAGTCCGTAACCGCCCTGGCTCTTGGTGTCCGTGGCCTGCTTCACGTAGGCGATGATGTCGGTCTTCTCCTGCGGTGAAAGCTGGCGATCGGAGAATTTGGGCATGTTGGCCGGGCCGGAAATCATCGCGGTGTAGATCTGCTGCTCGCTGGCGGCCTCTAGTGGGGGGGCGTACCGACCGGAGGACAGCGCACCGCCCTTGCCGGTGAAGTTATGGCAGGACGCACAGTTGAGGCGGAAGAGCTCGCCCCCGCGTGCGGGATCACTGCCCACCAGCGAGGACTCGGCCACCGTTCCATCCGAGTTGCGCACTACGGTGGGCCCGCCACCATTGGCCTGGATGTAGGCACCGAGCTGGTCGATCTGGGCCGCATCGAAGCGTGGTGGCTTGCGTGGGTCCTGCGCTTCGTCGCGGGCCGCCGGCATGCGACCGGTGGAGACCTGGAAGTACACCGCGGCCTCGCCCACCCCGATGAGGCTCGGGCCGCGATCCTGCACGCCCTGCAGGTTCGCGCCGTGACAAGTGATGCAGGCGTTGTCGTAGAGCTGCTGACCCTCGCGGGCCTGCGCAGGTTGGTCCTGGGCGACAGCAACCTGCGGGGTCGGCGTGATCACCGACGCGAGGAGGCCCGCGCCGACGAGCGCCAACATGAGCACGACAAGACCGGTGGCGCGCCGCCGCAGCTTGCTGCGACTGCGGCGTTGGCGTCGCACGGGGGTGAGGGTAGGTCCAGAGCGGCTCATCGGGATCCCTTGCGATCGGGGACGGTGGGGCAGGCGGTGATCATCGTGCTCAGCGCACGATGTAGATCGTGGCGAACAGCCCGATCCAGACGATGTCGACGAAGTGCCAGTAGTAGGACACGACGATGGCGGCGGTGGCCTGGGCCGGGGTGAACTTGCTCATCTTGGTGCGCAGGATAAGAAAGACAAAGGCGACGAGGCCGCCGATCACGTGCAGTCCGTGGAACCCGGTCGTGATGTAGAAGACCGAGCCGTAGGCGCTGGAGGAGATGGAGGTGCCCTCGCCGACCAGGGTGCGGAACTCGTTGGCCTGCCCGAGCACGAAGACCAGCCCCATCAGCAGGGTCACGGCGTACCAGCGGCGCAGGCCGAAGACGTCGCCGCGCTCGGCGGCGAACACCCCCATTTGGCAGGTGAACGACGACGACACGAGTATCACCGTGAAGAGCAGGGCATAGGGCAACCCCAGTTCTGTCGGTGGGGGCGGCCACCCCAACGCCGGGTCCGCCTGCGCCCGGGCCGTGAAGTACATGGCAAACAGCCCGGCAAAGAACATCAGTTCACTGGACAGCCACACGATGGTGCCCACGCTGACCATGTTCGGCCGGTTCAGCGAGTGCACGCGTTGGGTGATGGCGGTCCCGGAGGTCCCTACGGTGCTCGTCACGAGCAGAAGTATGCCGCCTTATCGCGCAGGTGGCGCCATGGGGTCGGGTGGTGTCTTCCGATCGTGTCCTCGCCCGCAATCCGAGCGGTCGTCGCACCCCGCTTGCGGCGACGGTGAGCGCCCGCGGAACCGGCATCCGTTCCGAGCCGATAGCATCATCCTGCCGATGCAGACCCTGGAGGAATCGCGCTGATGAGCACCGCCGAGTCCGTGAACCGCACCGTCTTGGTGTTCAGCCACCTGCCACAGGTGCGTGAGCAGATCGTGAACGCCGTGGGCCGGCGTCCAGCGCCGGATATCGGCAGGATCACCTTCACCGAAGCTGGCACCATCGCCGAGGTTCTGGCGCACCTCGACGCCGGGGCGGTGGATCTCGCCGTATTCGACGGGGAGGCGCAGCCCACCGGCGGCATCGGCCTGTGTCGCCAGGTCAAGTACGAGATCACGCACTGTCCGCCGGTGATCGTCGCCGTGCGGCGCCACGACGACCGGTGGCTAGCCACGTGGTCGATGGCCGATGCAGTGCTGGTGCACCCCCTCGACCCGCTTACGGCCGCGGAGACCGTCGCCGACGTGTTGCGCTCCAGCGGCCTGGCCGTCGTACGCGGGTGAGTCCGCCGCTCACCTGGCCGGACGTCCTCGGGCGCCTCGTCGAGGGAGTCGACCTGCCGGCGCAGGCCGCGGCCTGGGCGATGAACGAGATCATGGCCGGAGCCGCCACCCCGGCGCAGATCGCTGCGTTCGGCGTGGCGATGCGCACCAAGGGGGAAACTCCCGACGAGGTGGCCGGGCTGGCCGGGGCGATGCTGGAATTTGCGCAACTGGTCGAGGTCGACGAGGACGCGGTCGACGTGGTGGGTACTGGTGGGGACCGGTCGAACACAGTGAACATTTCCACCATGGCCGCGCTGGTTGTCGCTGCCGCGGGGGTACGCGTGGTCAAGCACGGCAACCGGGCGGCCTCGTCCAAGAGCGGCACCGCCGACGTGCTGGAGGCGCTGGGGGTCGCTATCGGGCTCGGAGCCGACGGGGTGGCCGCGTGCGTGCGTGAGTTGGGCATCGGGTTCTGCTTCGCCCCGGTATTTCACCCCGCGCTGCGCCACGCTGCCGGACCACGGCGCGAAATCGGTATTCCCACCGCGTTCAACGTGCTTGGTCCCTTGACCAACCCCGGGCGGCCGCGCGCCGGACTGATCGGTTGCGCGTACGAACAGCTGGCGCCGGTGATGGCGCAGGTGTTCGCGGACCGCGGATCATCGGTGTTGGTGGTACGTGGTGACGACGGGCTGGACGAAATCACCACCACCATGACGACAACCGTGCGGGTGGTCAGCGCAGGCAGCGTCCGCACCGAGGTGCTCGACCCGACGGATCTCGGCGTCGCGCGCGCGTCCATCGAGGAGTTGCGCGGGGGGGACGCGGCGACGAACGCCGCTGCGGTGCGCGCGGTGCTCAACGGTCAGCGTGGGCCGGTGCGCGATGCCGTGCTGCTCAACGCCGCCGGCGCGCTTGCCACCCACGCAGGGTTGGACGAGTTGCCGCTGGTGGACGCACTGGCCGCGCAGCTGCCGCGTGCCGCCGAGGCGGTGGACAGCGGAGCTACTGCCGCCCTGCTCAGCCGCTGGGCACAACGCTCCACCGAGCTGGCCGGCTGAACCTGCTAGGCGCCGACCTCGAAGCCGGAGTCGGCGTCGAGGCTGGAGTACGAGCGAAACGCAATGTGCGTGGCTGTGCGCTGTACCCCGTCGACCTTGCTGATGTGTTCGGTGACGATGTCGGCAATCTGTTCGTGGTCACGGACCCGCAGCAGTGCGATCAGGTCCACGTCGCCCGCGCAGGAGTACACCTCCGCAACACCGGGCAGGTCGGCGATGCCCTGGGCCACCTCGGGGATGCGATCGGCTGCGGTGTGCACGAGAACGATGGCAGTGAGCACGAAGCCTCCTGGGTTCTGACGGTGCCCGGAGTCTAGGGCAGGGGCGTCACGGCGATGACACGCTGCGCGCCGCCGTGCGGGCGGTCGCGGCCCATGCCGCCCACCGCGCGGCGCCCCAGGCGGGTTGGGCGTAGGGCGCGCTGGTCTGGACCAATCGGGTGCCCGGCCGGTCCAACCATCGGGCCAGCAGCGCTACCTCTTCCGGCGGTGCGCCGCGCAGCGGGCCTGCACCGGGCAGCACCGTCTCGGCCGAGGCGATCAACGCGTCGACGACCGGCATCGGATGGACCCCGCGGACCGCGGTACCGGCCGAGGCCAGCCGCCCGCAGCGCAGGATGGCGAGCTCCCAACCCCCGTCGCCGTCCGGCCGCGCCGCCACCAGTTGGTCGACTGCTGCGAGCGCGCCCAGTCGTTGACCCCGACTCAGCGCACCGATGAGCGCAGCGACCTCGTCGCGACGCATGGCTGCGGCCTCGAAACGGCGCTGCGCGGACAGTACTGCGATGCCGGCGACCATCGCAGCGAGCATCGCCGCGTCCGCACCGACGATCACCTGCGCCACTCGTGCCGGTCCGCGTGCGTACTCCGCACTCTGCTGCAGGCCGGCGCACGGCGCGGCGCACCGCCCCATCTCGTGCAGTGCGCACGGGGTCGCGCTGGGGGAGTGCCGAGGGATCCGCTGGGTGCAGGTGCGCACCCCGGTGGCGTCGGCGAGTACCTGTGCAGCCTGCGCCGCCGCGGCCCGTTTGACGAAGGGGCCCAACGCTCCGTCCTTGGCAGTGCGTACGACGGACAGCCGTGGATAGGGCTCCTCGGTGAGCACCACCCACCACGAGCGGTGTGGAAACTTGGACCGTCGGTTGTACGGCGGCGCATGAGCGCCCAGCAACCGCAGTTCTCTGACGCCGGCCTCGAGCGGATGGGCGCAGCTGACCGAGTCGACGCGGGCCGCGAGTGCGACCATCTCCCTGATCCGACGACGCGTCTCCGACCCCGTGAAATAGCTGCGTACTCGGCGCCGTAGGTCGCTCGCCGTCCCGACGTAAAGCACCTCCTCACGGGGTCCGCGGAAGAGGTACACCCCCGCGGTGTTCGGCAGGTGCTGGGCCAAGGTCCGCTTGCGGCGTTGTTCGGGCGTCACCTCTGGCAGATAGGACACCAGTTCCTCGAAGCTGTGCACCCCGAGGTTGCCGACCCGTTCCAACAGCCGGTGCAGCACCTCGACGGTGGTACGTGCGTCGTCCAGAGCGCGATGCGTGGGCACGGTGTCCGTGGCGAACAGTGCGGCGAGCGCGGACAGCCGTACCGACGGTGCCTCGTCTCTGGGCAGCACCCTGCGGGCCAGGCGCACCGTACACAGCGTGCGTGGTGCGGGCCAGGTCATCGAGTGCTGGGCACATGCGGCCCGAAGAAAGCCGACGTCGAAAGGCGCGTTGTGGGCGACGAGCACCGCCCCGGCGGCGAACTCGAGAAAGCTGGGCAGCACCGCGGCGATCGGAGGCGCGTCGCGCAGCATGGCGGTGCTGATGCCGGTGAGCTCGGTGATCTGGGGCGGAACACCCCGTCCGGGGTCGATCAACGTGGCCAGCTCACCGAGCACCTCACCGCCACGGACCTTGACCGCTCCGATCTCGGTGATCGCGTCCTCGCCCGGTTTGCCCCCGGTGGTCTCCAAGTCCACCACCACGAAGGTGACGTCACTCAGCGGCATGCCCAGCGCATCGAAACTGAGCTGTCGCGGCTGTTGCCCCGCGAGCAGGGAATGACTCATGGCAGGCACGCTAGGGCCGTCCGCCGACAGTTCCCCACGCGCGCTCGGACCACCGTTCTTGTCGGTGGTGGTGCATACCGTCCGAGCGGTGGACGGTCGGGATCCCCCCGACCCCTCGGAGGAGAGGGAGCCAGCAATGGTGATCGACTGCGATACGTGTGCGGTGCGCGGCTTGGCGTGCGGTGACTGTGTGATGTCCGTGCTCTTGGGGCACCCGGCCATGCCCGCTCGCGCAGGGACGCCCCCCGAGGAACCCGGGACCGGCCCGCCGGTGGAGATCGATGCTGACGAGCGGCGGGCGCTGGACGTGCTGGCGGAGGCGGGCATGGTTCCCCGGCTGCAGTTGGTGCGCAGGGCGGGGTAGTCCCTGGGGCCTTACTTGGTCGTGTGGCCTAGATCACTGTTCGGTCACAGTGGACACGGGGCGGGTGTATTCCGTAACCTGGCCGAGACCTACCGGATGCCAGCTGTCTGACAAGGACGGCGCCGCTGGTCACCGCCGAGTCGACCCCGTCGGGGAGTCGAGCCGGGA
>JALYVL010000063.1 GCA_030853285.1 Actinomycetota bacterium
GTTGTCGGTGATCTTGATGTGCTCGGGGCACACCTCGGTACAGCACTTGGTGATGTTGCACATGCCGATGCCCTGGGTGTCGCGGGCGAACTCGGCGCGGTCGGTCTTGGTGTCCAGGGGATGCATCGCCAGTTCTGCTGCGCGGATGAAGAAGCGGGGCCCGGCGAACGCCTCCTTGTTGTCCTCGTGGTCGCGCACCACGTGGCACACGTCCTGGCAGAGGAAGCACTCGATGCACTTGCGGAACTCCTGCGAGCGTCCCACATCGGCCTGGTCCATCCGGTACTCCCCGGGCGCGAGGTCGGGTGGGGCGAACGCGGGGATCTCGCGGGCCTTGGTGTAGTTGTAGGACACGTCGGTGACCAGGTCCTTGATCACCGGAAAGGTGCGCAGCGGGGTGACCGTGATGGTCTCGTCCTCGGCGAAGGTGGACATCCGCGTCATGCACAGCAGCTTCGGGCGGCCGTTGATCTCGGCGCTGCACGACCCACACTTACCCGCCTTGCAGTTCCACCGCACGGCAAGGTCGCCGCACTGGGTGGCCTGCAGGCGGTGGATGATGTCCAGCACCACCTCACCGTCGACGGCTTCGACGGAGTAGTCGGCCAGTTCACCGCCGGAGGCGTCGCCGCGCCAGACCCGGAAGTGCGCGTTGTAGCTCATGAGGTGCTCTCCTCGGGGATGGCGGTCATCTCTTCGTCCGTAAGGTATTTGCCCAGCTCATCGCGCTTGAACAGCGCCAGCAAGTCTTCGCGCATCGTGGGCATCGGCTGCTCCGTCACGGTGATGCCGGTGGTGTCGTCCATCGCGCAGATCAGATTCTTCTGCCGCCACGCCGCGTCCATCTTCGGGTAGTCGTCGCGGGTGTGGCCGCCGCGGCTCTCCTGTCGCAGCAGCGCAGCGCGCGCAACACACTCACAGACGGCGAGCATGTTGCGCAGGTCCAGGGCCAGGTGCCAGCCAGGGTTGAACTGGCGGTGGCCCTCCACGGCCATCGTGGCGGCGCGGCGCTTGATGTCCTCCAGCACGGTGAGCGCCTGCTGCATCTCTGCTTCTTTCCGGATGATGCCGACCAGGTCGTTCATCGCCTGCTGCAGTTCCTGATGCAGGGTGTACGGGTTCTCCCCGCCCTCTCGCTCGAAGGGGGCGAGCGCGGCTTTCGCTGCGGCATCGACCGCGTCCGGGTCGACCGTCGGGTGTGTTCCACCCAGTCCCTGGACGTACTCCGCCGCTCCGATTCCCGCCCGGCATCCGAACACCAGCAGGTCGCCCAGTGAGTTGCCACCGAGCCGGTTGGAGCCGTGCATTCCGCCGGAGACCTCACCCGCTGCGAACAGCCCAGGTACATCGGTGGCGGCGCCGGTGTCCGGGTCGACCTCCACCCCGCCCATCACGTAGTGACAGGTAGGCCCGACCTCCATGGGTTCCTTGGTGATGTCGACGTCGGCCAGCTCCTTGAACTGGTGGTGCATCGACGGCAGCCGGCGCATGATCTCCGCGGCATCCCGGCGGCTGGCGATGTCCAGGAACACCCCGCCGTGCTCCGACCCGCGACCTTCCTTCACCTCGGAGTTGATCGCGCGGGCCACCTCGTCACGGGGCAACAGCTCGGGCGGGCGCTTGTTGTTCTCCGGATCGGTGTACCAGCGGTCGCCCTCTTCCTCGGACTCGGCGTACTGGCCGCGGAACACCTCGGGCACGTAGTCGAACATGAAGCGTTTGCCCTCGGAGTTCTTCAGCACGCCGCCGTCACCACGAACCGACTCGGTGACGAGGATGCCCTTGACCGACGGCGGCCACACCATGCCCGTGGGGTGGAACTGGACGAACTCCATGTTCACCAACCGTGAGCCGGCGCGTAGGGCGAGTGCGTGCCCGTCGCCGGTGTACTCCCAGGAGTTCGACGTCACCTTGAACGACTTGCCGATTCCCCCGGTGGCCAGCACGACAGCTGGCGCGTCGAAGCGCACGAAGCGGCCGGACTCCCGGAAGTAGCCGAACGCTCCGGCGATGGCCCCGGTGGCGTCGTGCAGCAGCTCGGTGATGGTGCACTCGGCGAACACCTTGATCTTGGCCTCGTAATCACCGGACTCCTGGAAGTCCTCTTGCTGCAGCGACACGATCTTCTGCTGCATGGTCCGGATCAGCTCCAGGCCGGTCCGGTCGCCGACGTGCGCGAGGCGCGCGTACTCGTGCCCACCGAAGTTGCGCTGGCTGATCTTTCCCTCGGGGGTGCGGTCGAACAGGGCGCCGTAGGTCTCCAACTCCCACACCCGTTCGGGTGCCTCCTTGGCGTGCAGCTCGGCCATCCGCCAGGAGTTGAGGAACTTGCCGCCGCGCATGGTGTCACCGAAGTGCACCATCCAGTTGTCGTGGCTGTTCGAGTTGCCCATGCTGGCGGCAATGCCGCCCTCGGCCATCACGGTGTGCGCCTTGCCGAACAGCGACTTGCAGATCACCGCGGTGCGCATCCCGGACTCGCGCGCGGCGATGGCGGCCCGCAGGCCCGCGCCGCCGGCCCCGATGATCACGACGTCGTAGTCGTGGCGCTGCATCTCCGCCGTCATCAGTTGACCAGCCGGAGGTCGCCGAACGCGCCGGCGGCGACCAAGGCGATATAGGCATCGGTGAGCATCAAAGTCCCCAGGGTTGTCCACGCGAGTTCCATGTGCCGGGTGTTCAGCTTGGACACTCCGGTCCAGGCCTTGTAGCGCAGCGGGTGAGCGGAGAAGTGCTTGAGCCGGCCGCCGATGAGGTGGCGGCAGGAGTGGCAGGACACGGTGTAGGTCCACAGCAAGATGACGTTGACCACCATGATCAGCGTGCCGAGGCCGATGCCGAATCCGCCGTCGCTGCCCCGGAAGGCACGGATGGCGTCGTAGGTGTTGATCAGCGAGACGATGACCGCGGCGTAGAAGAAGTAGCGGTGGAGGTTCTGCATGATCAGCGGGAAGCGGGTCTCCCCGGTGTAGCGCTGGTGCGGCTCAGCGACCCCGCACGCGGGTGGGGACAACCAGAACGAGCGGTAGTAGGCCTTGCGGTAGTAGTAGCAGGTCAGCCGGAAGCCGAGCAGGAACGGCAGCACCAGCAGGCCGAAGGGGATGAACGAGGGGAAGTGTCCGAACCAGGTGCCCAAGTCCCGCGCCGCCGGGTTGCAGGAGCTGGAGAGGCACGGCGAGGAAAACGGCGAGAGGTAGTGGTACTGCTCGACGAAGTACGCCCGCTGGGACGCCGTCCGGATCAGGGCGTAGAGCAGCCAGATGACCAACAGCGTGAACGTGACGGCGGGTTGCAGCCACCACCGGTCGGTGCGCAGGGTGCGCGCGGGGATGGCCGCCCGGGTCTTGCCGCCTACCCCCGCTGTCGCCTTTCCTGCTGCTGGGTCAGCCGCGGCGCGGGTCACCGGCCCCGGCTGCCGTGGTAGCCGCCGAGCCCCTCGTCGTCGACCCCCAGCCACATCGCGGGGTCCGACGGGGTGTCGTCGATGCGCTCCAAGGGGGTCCGCACCGTGGGCAGGACCGCGGGCGCGGGCACTACGTCGAGCTCGGAGACATCGAGGTCGATCCGGTCCACGTCACCGAGCAGGCGGCGGACGTGCGGGATGTCGCCGTAGCGGCCCCGGACGTCGCCCACGCAGCTGCGGAGCTGCTCGACGGCACGGTGCAAGGTGCTCAGTTCTGCGGTCTCGGTCATTCTCGACTCCTCACGGGGCGTTCGCGTAGCGCCGAGTGCGAGTCTGTACCAACAACACTGGTGTGAGCAACATCTCAGCGCGCTCGAGCTGGATCGCACCGGTAGTTCTCGGCGTCGAAGCGTTTGGTGAGCGCCCGGAAGCGCCAGGTGAAGGTCGGCCACATCGCCGAGTTTCTCCCTGTGGCATCGATGTACCAGCTAGAGCAACCGCCGGCGTTCCACACCGTTCCCGACAGCGCCTCGGCGATGTGCGCGTTGTACCGGTTCTGCGCCACGGGCTGTACCTGCACCGAGCTGAGTCCGCGGCGTTGCATGGTGGACAACGCGTCGCTGATGTAGGCAGCTTGGCTCTCCAGCATGTAGACGATGGAGCTATGGCCCAGGTTGGTGTTGGGCCCGTACATCAGGAAGAGGTTGGGGAAGCCCGCGACCGTGGTGCCCCGGTGTGCGGCGGGACTGCCTGCCCAGTGCGCGGCCAGGGTGGTGTGGTCGCTCCCGCGGAGCAGGTGGGCGACGGGCGGCTCGGTGGGGGTGAAGCCGGTGCCGAAGATGATGGTGTCCACCTCGTGCTCCACACCGTCGTTGTCCACCACGCCGCGCTGGGTGATGCGCGCGATGCCGCTGGTGACGAGCGTGACGTCCGGGCGGCCCAGCGTCGGAATCCAGAGTTTGCTGAACAGCAGCCGCTTGCAACCCAGTGTGTAGCGAGGGGTCAGCGCCGCGCGCCTGCGGTCGTCCGGCACGTGTTTGCGCAGGTAGCGGCGAGGAAAGACGCTGAGCAACGGCAGCACGCGCGGGAGGTGGGCGTACACCAGCGCCAACAGCTCCAGCAGGCAGTACACACTCCCGCGGACGGCCTTCTGGACCAGCGGAACCCGTCGGTACAGCGCTCGCCTGCGCGGGGAGGCCGAGCCGTCGGTGCGCGGCACCACCCAGGCAGCGCTGCGTTGGAAGATCGTCAGGGCTGCGACCTCGTCGACGATCTCCGGGACGAATTGGATGGCGGAGGCACCCGTGCCGATCACCGCAACGCGCTCGCCGCTCAGGTCGTGTTCGTGGTTCCAGCGCGCGGAGTGAAACGCCGTGCCGCCGAAGGAGTCCAGCCCGGCCAGCGAGGGAAGCTTCGGGTGGGACAGGGTGCCCGTCGCGGCGACGATCGCGGTGGCCGTGAGCGGACCGAGGCTGGTGCGGACCCGCCAGTGTTTGGCCTCGTCGTCCCAGTCCGCGCCCAACAGCGCACATCCCGTGACGACCCGTTCGCGTACACCGGTCTGCAGCGCCGTCCGCCGCAGGTAGGCCAAAATTTCCGGCTGCCGCGAGTAGGAGTGGCCCCAGTCCGGGTTGGGCGCGAAGGAGTACGAGTACAGGTTGCTCGGGACGTCGCAGGCGCAGCCCGGGTAGGTGTTGTCCCGCCAAGTGCCGCCGATGTCCTCGGCCTGCTCGATCACCACGAGGTCGGCGCCGGGTTGCTCCTGCAGCAGCTTGGCGGCCATGCCGATGCCGGCGAATCCCGCACCCACGATGAGGGTGCGCACGTGCTGTGGCAGTGGGGATCCGGTGGAGGTCACTGTTTCTGCTCCAGAATCTCTCGCCAGCCGGCGAGGAGTCGTTGTCGTCGACGGGCAGCGGTGGCAGGAGAGTTGAACAGTACCGCCATCCCGAGCCCGCGGAGCAGCTCCACCGTCAGCTCCAGGAGGTGGGACTCGGCGGACACGTCGAGCAGCTCGGCGCCAAGCGCAGTCAACGCCCCGGCCACCCGGCGCTCCAGCGGAAGAAGGGCCGCGCGCAGCGGCGGCTCGGTCCGCGCGGCCACCCACAGCTCCAGGGCGGCGAGGAACAGTGGGCCCGCGAAGGCCTCCCCGAGCAGCTCCAGCGCCCGCCCGAGGTCGTGGGTACCACCGAGCTCACCGCGGATCTCCTGCTCCCGCTTCACCGCTAGATGCTCGACGGAAGCAACCACCAACGACTCCTTGGTGGGGAAGTGGTGCAGCTGCGCGCCGCGGGACAAGCCCGCCCGCAGCGCGATGCCGTGGGTGGTGGTGCGGGCGTAACCGAACTCGACCAATGAGTCCAACGTCGCATCGAGCAGCTTCGTCCTGGTCGCTGCGGTGCGCTCACCCTGGGTGCGGGTCGGCCTCACCTGCTGCGTCACGCCGCTAGCGTAGGCTCCCCCGCAACAAACAGTCCAGACTGCATCTTTAGGCAGCCAGTACGTTGGAGGCACCCGTGGACCGCATCATCTTCGAGCCCGAGCACGAGCTGTTCCGGGAGTCCTTTCGCTCCTTTTTGGACCAGCACGTGGCGCCGCACCACCAGCAGTGGGAGGAGGCGCAGCTCGTCGACCGTGGCGTCTGGGTGGAGGCGGGCAAGCAGGGCTTCCTCGGGATGGCCGTGGACGAGGCCTACGGCGGCGGCGGGGTCCGCGACTTCCGTTACAACGCTGTGCTCAGCGAGGAGCAGACCCGCGGCGGCTACAGCGGACTGGGTTTCCCGCTGCACAACGACGTCGTCGCGCCTTACCTCACCGACCTGGCCACCGAGGAGCAGAAGCAGAGGTGGCTGCCCGGCTTCTGCAGCGGTGAGCTGATCACCGCGATCGCCATGACCGAGCCGGGCACCGGCAGCGACCTGCAGGGCATCAAGACCAGCGCCAAGCGCGACGGTGAGGGCGCGAACGCAGACTGGATCCTGAACGGCGCCAAGACGTTCATCACCAACGGTATCCACGCGGACCTGGTGATCGTGGTCGCTCGCACCAACCCCGACGCCGGAGCCCAGGGCTTCAGCTTGCTGGTGGTAGAGCGGGACATGCCGGGCTTCGGACGGGGCCGCAACCTGGACAAGATCGGAATGAAGGCCCAGGACACCGCGGAGCTGCACTTCGACAACGTGCGGGTGCCTGCGGAGAACCTGCTGGGTACCGAGGGCCAAGGCTTCATCCACCTGATGAACAACCTGCCGCAGGAGCGGCTGTCCATCGCCGTGGTGGCGGCGGCGGCGATGGAAGGGGTGCTGGCGGAGACGGTGCAGTACTGCAAGGACCGCAAGGCGTTCGGCAAGCCGATCGGCGCTTTCCAAAACACTCGCTTCGTGCTCGCTGAGCTGGCCACCGAGGCGGCGGCGGTGCGGATCTTCGTCGATCGCGCCGTCACCGAGCTCAACGCAGGCAAGCTGACGATCCAGGACGCCGCGATGATCAAGTGGTGGAGCACGGAGAACCAGGTGCGCCTCATCGACCGCTGCCTGCAGCTGCACGGCGGCTACGGTTACATGCGCGAGTACTCCGTGGCCAAGGCCTACCTCGACTCCAGGGTGCAGACCATCTATGGCGGCACCACCGAGATCATGAAAGAGATCGTCGGCCGGGGGTTGGGCGTCTGACGACGCTAGTGCGTGAAAAGTGTTGCCCTGTAGGCCCTAATCACGCACAAGCCGCAGGCCTCCACCCGCAAGCAGCTCGCGCATCCGCTCGGCCGTCACGGGTCTGCTGAACAGGAATCCCTGCGCCTGGAAGCACCCGAGCTCGCGCAGCGTGCGCA
>JALYVL010000064.1 GCA_030853285.1 Actinomycetota bacterium
TGGCCGCATGGCCGCGTGGTCTCGGCTGCGCCGTGAGGGAGCATAACGCGGCTACCACCCGCGCAGGTCCACCGCCCAGCGTTGCCGCACCTCGTCTCCGTCCACCAGCCACATCGCCTCGTGCAGCGCCACCGTCGGGTCGACGTGTGCGGGCAGCACGCGGACGCGGGCCCCGACCGGGAGCGGCTCGGCAGGGGCGAAGGTGGTGTGCTCGTCGCTGCAGAACCACACCTGCGCATCAGCGATGGTGGGGTTGCCGTGGTCCATGCCCAACGACTTCAACCCCACGTCGGCGACGGCGTAGCCCGGGCTCACCGAGATGACGGTGGCCAGGATCGACAGTGCGTGGCCGAACGGGTAGCCCAGCGCCGCGTACGAGGTGTCCATCAGCGCGTAGGAGCCGGCCTGGATCTCGGTGGCCCAGGTGTTGATGGCGTAGGTGCCGGTGCCGCCGGCGCTGACCAGATCCCCACCCACGTCGGTGTGCGCCGCGAGCAACAAGCCCATGGCCTGCTCGGTCAGGCGTCGCTGCTCATCGGGGGGCTGCAGCATCATCAGGTGGCCCTCGTAGCCCATCACCCCGCGCACCGTCAGCCCGCGGGCGCGCGCCAGCTCGGCGATGCGCCCGGCTTCAGCGGGTGGGCAGCCGCAGCGGGGAAGCCCGATGTTCACGTCCACCACCACCTCGCGCACGCCGCCGTCAGCCGCTGCTGCCACGGTTTCCGGCGAGTCCACGGCGACCGTCACCCGGTGTCCCCGCTCCACCAAGACGCCGAGCCGGTGGGCGGCGAGCACCTCGTTGGCCAGCAGCAGGTCGGTGCCCAGGCCCGCCGCTGCCATGCCTTCGACCTCCCGGATGGTCGCGCAGGTAAAGCCGTGGTGCCCGGCAGCGTGCTGCACCCGGGCCAGCTCGGTGCACTTGTGCGCCTTGACGTGCGGGCGCAGACGGGGTCCGGGCAGCGCCGAAGCCATGACGTCTACATTGGACTGGAGTATTTCGCGCTCGACGAGCAGGGCCGGAGTCTGCAGCTCGTCGGTCCTCATCCGAGCACTCGGGTGAGGTAGTCATTACCGAAGCGCCGCTCCGGGTCGACGGCCGCGCGCACCGCAGAGAACTCGTCGAAGCGGGGATAGCGCCCACGCAACGTCTTCGCGTCCTGGTAGTGCACTTTCCCCCAGTGCGGCCGGCCGTCCAGGTCGTTCATCACGTCCTCCACTGCACGAAAGTATTGCTCGTAAGGCTGTCCGCGGAACATGTGCACGGCCAGGTACGCGGTGTCCCGCCCGGACGCGGTGGACAGCGGGATGTCGTCCGCGGCGGCGAAGCGCACCTCCACCGGAAAAGAGACCGCCAGCTGGTGCCGCACGATCGCTGCTTCGATGCCGGCCAGTGCGGCGCGCACCGCTTCGGCCGGCACCGCGTACTCCATTTCCACGAAGCGAACGCGACGCGGAGAGACCAACACGCGGTGCGAGGTGTCGGAGTAGTCGCGGGCGCCGAGGAGCTGAGCGGCGGCGTTGTTGATCCGCGGAACGAGACTGGGCAGCACCGCGCCGAGCCGGCAGGTGAGCTCGAATGCGCCGTTGCTGAGCACCTCGTCCTCCAGCACCGCACGTATCCGGGGCAGCGGCTGCGGTGCCTGCTCGCCAGGCAACCGATTGTTGCGCTTGGTCAGCGTGCGGCTGGTGTGCGGGAACCAGTAGAACTCGAAGTGCTCGTTGGCCTCGATCAGCTCGTCCAGCTGCGCGAGCACGTCGGGCAGCGCCATCGGCTGCTCCTGGGCACGCAGCGCGAAGGCGTCCTCGACCTGCAGGGTGAGCGTGCTGAGCACGCCGAGCGCGCCGAGTCCCACCCGCGCCGCGCTGAACAGCTCCGGACGCTCGGTCGCACTGGTGTTGACCACCGATCCGTCGGCAAGTACCAGCTCCATGCCGCGCACCTGGGTGGCGAGACCCCCGATCCGACCACCGGTGCCGTGGGTGCCGGTGGAAAGGGCGCCGGCCACCGTCTGCACGTCGATGTCGCCGAGGTTGCTCAAGGCGAGCCCCAGCGCGGCGAGGACGGAATTGAGCAGGCGTAGCGGCATGCCGGCCTGCACGGTGACCAGGTGCGAGCGCCGGTCCGCGGCAACGAGCTGCGCCATCTGCGACAGATCCACCTGGACGCCGTCGGAGACGCCGATCGCGGTGAACGAGTGCCCCGACCCGATTGCCTTGACGCGTTGACCTTCAGCAGCGGCCGCCTGCACGACCGCGGCGAGCTCGTCGACGTTGCGCGGGGTGGCGACCGTACTGGGCGTCGCCCGCTGATTGCCCGCCCAGTTGGTCCATGCCACGCCGACGCCTCTTCCGTGTGAGTCAACTGTCCAAGTCTAGCGGAGGACTACGCGGTGTTGCGCTGCCGCACGCACGATCGTGCCCGCTACGCTCACCGGTACCAGTTCGCCGGATGAGAGGATCCCCGTGGCGCGCATCGCGGTAGCGGATCGGCGCGTGCAGTTGGTGGACGCCACGATAAGGGTGATGGCCGAGCATGGCGTGGCTGCTGCCACCACCCGGCGCATCGCGGCCGAGGCCAACACGACCCTCGCGACCGTGCACTACTGCTTCGAGTCCAAACAGACCCTGTTGCGCGAGGTGATCACCACTATTGTGAGCCAGCTGGCTGGCGCCTCCACGCTGGAGCTGCCCGCCGATCGTGACCTGCCGAGCGTGGTGCAGGAGCTGCTGGAGGGCCTGTGGTCGGTGATCGAGAGCGAGCCCAAACGGCAGCGCCTGACCTACGAGCTCACTCAGTTCGCCCTGCGCGAGCCCGACTTCGCCGACCTGGCCCGGTGGCAGTACGAGCTGTACTACGCCGAGTGCGCGCGGATCCTGGACGGCGTGGCCACCGCGACCGGGTGGACCTGGACGACGCCGCTGAAGGTGTTGTCCCGGATGCTGCTGACGGCGATCGACGGCGCAGTACTGGGCTGGCTTGTGGATGGCGACGCGGCGGCGGCGCGGACGGTGCTGCTCGGCTTCGGCGAGCTGTTGTCCACGCTGGCACATCCTGGCTCATGATCGGGCCTCGGCTACCCTCGCCGTGTGCTGCTCTCCGATCGCGACATCCGGGCCGAGATCACCGGAGGACGTCTGGGGGTGGACCCCTTCGACGACGCGATGGTGCAACCGTCCAGCGTGGACGTTCGTCTCGATCGCTTCTTCCGGGTGTTCAACAACACCCGCTACACCCACATCGACCCGGCTGAGCAGCAGGACGAGCTGACCTCGTTGGTGGAGGCAGACGGCGACGAGCCGTTCGTGCTGCACCCGGGGGAGTTCGTGCTGGGCTCCACGCTGGAGGTCTGCTCGCTGCCCGACGATCTGGCCGGGCGGCTGGAGGGTAAGTCGTCGCTGGGGCGCCTCGGTCTGCTGACGCATTCCACCGCCGGATTCATCGACCCGGGGTTCTCCGGCCACATCACCCTGGAGCTGTCCAATGTGGCCAACTTGCCCATCACGCTCTGGCCGGGGATGAAGATCGGTCAGCTCTGCCTGATCAGGCTGTCCAGTCCGGCCGAGAACCCCTACGGCAGTGCGGCGGCCGGTTCCCGGTACCAAAACCAGCGAGGCCCCACCCCGTCCAAGGCGTACCTCAACTTCCACCGGGTGAGCACCACCCGCTGACGATCAGCGGATCGAGTTGCCCAGGTCCAGCGGTAGCTGGATACCGGTGACGTGGCGGGCCTCGTCGGAGGCGAGCCAGGCCACGGCGTTGGCGATGTCCTCGGGCTGGCTGATCGCCTCGGGGAGCGGGTTCATGAACATCGGCGCCAGGGTGTGGGCGTGCTCGACCATGAACGGCAGCATGTCGGTGGGCGTCATGCCGGTGGCCACCCCGTTGGGATGAATGGTGTTCACCCGGATGTTGTACTGGCCCAGCTCGTTGGCCATGGTCTTGGCCAGGCCGACCATGCCGTGCTTGCTGGCGACGTAGTGCCCGGTGAACGGCAGCCCCTTCAGGCCTGCGGTCGAGCTGGTCATGATGATGCAGCCGCCGGTGCCCTGCTCGATGAGGAGGGGGATGGCGGCCTTGGCGGTGTGGAAGGCGCCGGTGAGATTGACGTCGATGGTCTCCTGCCACTGCGCTGGCGTGATCTCCCAGGACATGTTCGCCGAGCAGATGCCGGCATTGGCAATCACCACGTCCAGCCGGCCGAGCTCGGCGACCCCGGCGTGCAACGCCGCGGACAGGCCGTCGAAGTCGCGCACGTCGGCTTCGGTGGCGATGATGCGCCGGCCAAGGGCCTCGACCAGGCGGACCGTCTCCTTCAGGTCTTCCGGCGTCGCGCCAGGGTAGATGGTGGAGTCGAGCTTGCGGCAGATGTCCACCGCGATGATGTCGGCGCCCTCCTGGGCCAGTCGGAGCGCTTCTGCCCTGCCCTGGCCGCGCGCGGCGCCGGTGATGAACGCGACCTTGCCGAGGAAACGCCCCGAGGTGGACATGCGCAACTGCCTTTCGCTGGGTGTCGCTGGCGAATCTACGGAGGACGACACCCCCGTGGTTGATCACCTCCCGCTGAATGAGAACCGCACGCGACGATCAACGAGGCCGAAGGGGGCCAGATCAAACTCACGGTATGTAGTGACTCGCGAGCAACCAGTGACTGCGCCGAATTGACGTCGACGATCGAATTGTCCGAATATTTGCCGGAACGCGAAGAATCGGCTATTACTGAGGGTAGTTCTCAGCTGAAGACACGTGCGCAATAGGCGAGGGTGGCACCGGTGACCACAAGCGGCGACGCCCCATCGGCGACTGAAGCGCGCGCCGGGCTGCTCGCCCAGTTGGAGGCCCATGCCGAACTACATTCGGATGCGCTCGCGGTGGAGGCTTTCGACGGCGCACTCACCTACCGTGAGCTCTGGTGCAGGGCCGCTTCGCTGGCGGAAGAATTGCGCTCGGTGGGTGTCCGGCCCGGCGAGCCGGTAGGACTATGCCTGCCACGTTCGTGCGGCCTGGTCGTCGGTGCGCTCGCCGTGCTCGCGGCGGGCGGTTGCTACGTGGCCCTGGATCCGGTGTTGCCGGATGATCGACTGCAGTTCATGCTCGTTGATGCTGGCGCCCGAGTCGCCGTAGCCGGGCCTGAGGACGGAAGTCGTCTTCGAGTCGCAGCGACGTTGACACCGCCAGCTAATGAAGACGTGGTCGGCGAGTTCGTTGCTCCGCATGCGAGCAGCGGCAACAGCGCCGCGTATCTCGTCTACACCTCTGGCTCCACCGGCACGCCCAAGGGGGTAGTGGTGGAGCATGCCAGCGTGCTCAACCTGATCGCCTGGCATCGGCGTGCGTTCGCGATCGGCCCAAGCGACCGCTGCACGCTGTTGGCCAGCCCCGGGTTCGATGCGGCGGTTTGGGAGATCTGGCCGTGTTTGGCCGCGGGTGCGTCGCTGCACGTGCCTCCGGAGTCGCTGAAAACCGACCCTGCGGGCTTGCGGGACTGGCTGCTCGCCGAAAGCATCACCGTGTCCTTTGTACCGACCCCACTGGCGGAAGCGATGTTTTCGCTGAACTGGCCAGATCAGGCGCCATTGCGCTACCTGCTGACCGGTGGCGACCGGCTGGTTCGGCGACCAAAGCCGGGCTTGCCGTTCATTGTCATCAACAACTACGGCGTGTCCGAGGCTGCGGTCGTCTCCACCTCGGGCGTTGTCGCGCCTGCCGCCGATGACGGTTCGTCGGGCACGGTCCCGACCTTGGGATCGGCGATCGACGGAGTGCGGCTCAGCGTGTTGGATGACGGTGGTCAGGCCGTTTCCGAGGGTGCGGTCGGTGAGCTCGTAATCAGCGGGATCTCCGTTGCGCGCGGATATGTCGGCCGACCAGACCTCGACCGCGCGCAATTTCGCACCGACGCCGCCGGCGTTCGGAGCTATCGAACCGGTGATCTGGTGCGGCTACGGACCGACGGTGAGCTGGAGTATTTGGGTCGCCTGGACGACCAGGTACAGATCCGCGGCTTCCGCGTCGAGCTCGGGGAGGTCATCACGACGCTCGACCACCATCCCGCCGTCCGGTCCAGCGCGGTGGTGGCGGTCGAGGATGGCAACGGTGCCGGTGGTGCGCAGTCTCTCCGGGCGTTCGTCGTGTGGGAGGCGCACGAGGATGACGCCGGGCTGCGGGAGTACCTCTTCGCGCAACTACCGCAGCACATGGTGCCTGCCGAGATCGTCACCCTCGCCGACCTTCCCACGATGGCCAACGGCAAGGTGGACCGGAGGGCTCTGCTCGCGTGGGCGGCACCCCCTGCAGCCGGTGGCAGCGCCGCAGAACCACGCAACGACCTCGAGGTAGCCATCGCCGCCATGGTGGCCGAGCGGCTCGGAATGCCCCAGGTGGGCATCGACGAGAATTTCTTTCTGCTCGGCGGCCACTCGATGCTGGGTGCGCAGCTGATCACCCGGATCGGTGAGCAGTACGGCATCGAGATGTCGCTGCGCGCGCTGTTCGAGCACCCGACCGTGGCCGAGATTGCCGAGGAGGTCGAACGCCTGCTGCTCGTGGAGATCTCGGCGATGGACGAGGACGAGTTGCTGGCGGCCACCGCGCACCTCGACGACGAGGTCGAGGCCTGATGGCGACTACCAGCAAACCGCTGAGCTTGTTTCATCTGCTCGACCCCGAGGTGCTGGCCGACCCGTACCCGCTCTACGCGCAGCTGCGCGCGGAGTCGCCGGTGCACTGGGATCCCTATCTGCACACCTGGGTGGTCACCCGCTACGCCGATGTGGCCGAGGTGCTGACCCGCTTCCGTGCCGACCGCACCCCGACGCCGAACAAGTTGGTCGAGCTCGGCATGCAGCAGCTGACGCCGCTGGCCCAGGTCATGGTGCGTCAGATGCTGTTCTTGGACCCCCCGCAACACAGCCGCGTCCGCGCGCTGGCAGCCGCGGCGTTCACCCCCCGACGCATCGAGCGGCTGCGGGAGCACATCCAGGACATCACCAACACCCTCGTGGATGCCGTCGCTGCGCGGGGCCAGATGGATGTCATGCAGGAGCTGGCGGGTCCGCTGCCCGCGATCGTCACTGCCGAGCTGCTCGGTGTTCCCACCGCCGACCACGAGCAGCTCAAGGACTGGTCGCAGGACTTCGCGGAGATGCTCGGCAACTTCCAGCACAACCCGGGCCGGGTGGAAAAGGTGCTGCGCAGCGT
>JALYVL010000065.1 GCA_030853285.1 Actinomycetota bacterium
GGCCTTGTGCGTGAAATAGGCCCGCGGGTGAACTCTATTCACGCACGAGGCGCTAGCCCTCTTCCTCGGGGTGGAAGCTGACGTCGACCTGCTCGAAGCCCTTGCTGCGTTGCGCCTCGGCCTGGGTGGAATACGCTCGCCGGTCGCCCGCGGTGAGGTCGACGTTGTCGGTGAACGGGGTGAGCAACGCGCGAGGGTAGAGCGTGTCCACCCGCACCACGTTGACCTCCACGCAGAACACGATCGCGACCGCGGCCAGGTACAGAAAGGCCAGCAGGCCGAGGACCAATGCGAACACGCCGTTGATGATGCTAGCGCGGGCAACGACCCGCGTGACAAAGGTGGCGCCGAACACCTGAAGCAGCTCTAGGAACAGCCCGGCGGCCAGGGCTCCGGGGGCGACCTCGCGCACGGACAGCGGCCGCGCACAGGCCAACCGGAACGCAACCACGAAGGTCAACGCGTACAGCAGCACGGTGGCCACGAACACCAACGTCCCCAGTCCGGTGCCCTTGATGCCGAACGCGCCGGCGTAGCGGCCGAGCACGGACAACACGGTGATGCCGATGACCGCCAGTCCGATGGTGCCGATGAGCAACAGGCTGCGCCCGCGCGCGACGAAGGGGTTGGGCCGGTTGTTGCGGGGCACACCCCAAGCGGTGTTCATGGCGTGCTGCACCGCTTGAGCCACGCCGGAAGCCCCGTAGAGCGAGCCGAGCACCCCGATCAGTACGGCGACCGGGCCGCCGCCCATGCGCTCGGGGTGCTGCAGCTGGTCGCCGATTGCGGGGAACTGGCCTAGGGCGGAGTTCAGCACCGTGTCCTGCAGTTGGTGGTTGCCGACTAGGACGTAGCCGAGCACGGTGGTGAGCAGGAAGATCAGCGGGAACAGGGAGATGAAGGCGTAGTAGGCGATGAGCGCTGCGAGGTAGTTGCCTTGGTCGTCGAAGAACTTGTAGAACACGGCCAGGGGATACCCGGCCGCGGGATGACGCTGCTGGAAGGCGTCCAGTCGTTCTGTGACGCTCATCGGCCGTGCGTCAGACCTGGACGCCGTCGACGGTCGTGGTGATGCCCTCGCCGAGGAAGCAGCGGAGCCCGGCCGCGGCGCGCACCTCGTCGTTGGGCTCGGGGTAGCCGAAGCAGACGTCGTCCAGACCTTCGGCACTCCAGTAGTGCGCGGTGCCCTTGTAGGGGCAGACGGTGGTGGTCTCACTGTTGGTCAACAGCTCGGTGCGGATGTCGGACTCGGGGAGGTAGTACCGCGTCGGCAGGCCGGTCTCGAACACTGCGAGCGGGGCGCGGCTGTCCGCGAGCACCATATCGCCCGCCGTGACCACGACGTGGCGTGAGGACGGGCGTACGTCGACCCGGTGGAAGGGATCGGTGGGGTGGCCGTACACCTGCTGGTCTTCCTCGAACCATTCCTGCAGCGCGTCCATCCGCACGGAGCACAGCCCGGCGATGGCGGCGGCACCGGGCAGCGGGTCTGCGTAGAACCAGACGGCGTCTTTGACCAGGGTGGCACCGACGCGGAGGTCGTAGTAGCTGGCGTCGCCCTTGAACGGGCAGTGCGTCCGGGTGTCGTTGCGCTCGAGCACGCCGATGGCGAAGTTGTCTACCGGCAAATACCAGACGGGCAGCAGCCCGGTCTCGTGCAGCATCAGCGCCTGGTCGGTGTCCAGCACGGTGGTGCCATTCAGCGTGCCGCGGATGCGCCGCGGTGCGGGGTGTGCGTAGAGCGCGTGCGCGGGCAGGGCCGACCAGATGTCCCCGTTGAGCCGGCCTTGAGGTGGACGGGCGAGCGGGCCGATACCGAGGGTCAACGACATACGTTGAGCCTAGTGCGGGGGCTGCGGTGCTGCGCTATGTCGTGCGAAAGCCGCATTCGCCCAGTTTCGCCGGGTGAATGCGGCTTTCGCACAGTATGCAGCGGCGGGATCAGGACTGCTGTCCGGCCTCGATCTCCAGGGTCACGGTGATCTTCTCACCGACGACGACGCCGCCACCTTCCAGCGGCATGCTGATGTCGATGCCGAAGTCGCTCCGGTTGAGCACCGTGCGAGCCTCGAACCCGGCGACCGGACCGTGGCCCATGCCGGGGTTCACGCCGTTGAACTCGAGCTCCAGCTCGACGGTCTTGGTGACGCCGTGCAGGCTGAGCTCACCCTCGAGCACGAAATCCGAGCCCGACGAACGAAGCGCGGTGGAGCGAAACGTCATGGTCGGGAACTTCTCCACCTCGAGGAAGTCCGCGGAGCGGATGTGTCCGTCGCGCTGGGCGTTGCCGGTATCAAAAGAATCGAGCACGATCTCGGCGGTCGCGACCGGATCGCCGCTCTCGGGGACCTCGATGGCGCCGGTAAAGGTTCTGAATGAGCCGCGGACCTTGCTGACCATGAGGTGGCGGACGCTGAAGGACACCTGGGAGTGCGCAGGGTCGATGGTCCAAGTTCCGATGGGCAACCCGGCGAGGGTGGATGTAGCGGTGGTCATGACGGTTCCTCCTGAGAGACGGTTGAAGATTCAATCGGCACAACATGACGGGTGCCCAGCTTATTCCTACAGCGCGGACCAGCAACGCGCCGAGCGTGACACCATCACTGCCCAGCACCCGCAAACATCGTAGGAGCAACGACATGTGGCAGCTGACGGTGGATCTGGGAGCGTCCCGAACAGTGGCTTCGCTCGCCCAGGACGGTGCGCCCGCGCAGCTTGTGCAGATCGACGGCGCCAGCGCCGTGCCCTCTGCGGTGTACCTGGAGCAGGACGGGCGTCTGCTGGTCGGGCTGGAGGCGCAGCGACGGGCGGAGCACGATCCCGCCCGCTACGAGCCGTCGCCGACGTTGCGCATTCCGGAGACCAATCTGTTGCTCGGCGAGCACCTGGTTCCCGTCGTCGACGCGATGGCTGCCGTGCTGGGGCATATCGCCGGTGATCTGCAGCAACGCCTGGGTGACCCTCCCGGGCAGGTGCTGCTGACCACGCCCGCGTACTGGGGGCCCGCGCAGGCCCAGGCGTTGCTGCAGGCGGCGACGACGGTGTGGGGGCACGGGGTGCAGCTCCTGGCCGGCACCCAGGCCGCTGGGGATTACTGTGCAGCGCACTCGGCGATGCCGCCCGGACGTCCGTTTGCCGTGTACGACCTCGGCGCCGGCGGGTTGGGCTGCGCGGTGCTGGTCGCCGGTCCGCATGGCGTCACCACATTGGCGTCTAAGGGTGCTTCGGGTGTGGGTGGCCATGCCGTCGATGCGGCGCTGATGGAGCTGGTGGCGCAGCAGGTCTCGGGTCGCGCCCCGCAGCCCTGGCAGGCGCTGCAGCAGCCAGGTGACCTGTCGGCTCGACGTGTCGCGTTCACCATGGAACGCAACGTGGCGCGGGCCCGGGAACGGCTGTCCAGCAGCACGATCGCGGCGCTAGCGCTGCCCGATCCCTTCGGCTCGGTGCAGCTGACGCGCAACGAGTTGCAGGAGCTGCTGCGCCCCCAACTGGCACACACCGTGGCGGTGCTGGCCAGCACGGTCGCCGACGCGCAGGTGGCTCACGGGCAGCTCGCCGGGGTGTTCCTGCTCGGGGGAGCGTCCCGGACGCCCTTGGTCGCGGAGCTGATCGGCGCGCGCTTTTCCGTATTGGGGATCATCGACGACGCGGCCACGGTGCTCGGCGCTGCTCACCCGTCGGCGCCCACAGCCACTGAGCTTGCGCAGTCACCCATGGCGCCTGCTGCCGCGGTGTTGCCCGCGGCCACCTGGCAGCCGTATTCCGCCCCGGCGGGTGGCCCCTCGTTTGCCGGCGCCGATTCCTCCGTCCAGCCCGCCGGCAAGGGAGGCAAGCAATCGAAGGCACCGCTGGTGATCGCGGCGGCCGTTGCGGTCTTGGTGCTGGCGCTGGTCGCCGGCATCGCGGTCATCGTGGCAAAGTCCAAGTCCGCGCCGACCGATGTGACGGCTGAGCCTGCGACTGCGGTGCCGACGGTGGCGCCGTCCCGATCACGCCGGGCGGCGGCATCGAGCGCCCCGGTGCCGACCACGCCATCAGCGCCTACCTCGGTGCCGCCTCCGCCGCCGGTAGTGGCCGGGTGGCAGACGGTCGCCGTGCCGAACCGCGGCGCCGCCTACGATGTGCCGCCGGGCTGGAAGGTGTCCTCCCAGACCACCATCGGAGGTTACGAGACCAAGTCGAGTCCGCCCCTGGTTGGCAAGGGTCTGGCGAACTTCGGGGATGGCTTCTGCGACAAGTATCAGTCCAAGGCGCTGTCGGTGATGACGAACTCCGACCAGTCCGACCCCGCAGTGGGCGCGCGGGAGCTGGCCACCAAGTGGGCCACCGCGGCGTTCTCCAGCGACCGGACGGGGGCGGTTCCGCCGCTGCAGATCGGGCCACCCCAGCCGCTGCCTGCGATGGCGGGCAAGAGCGGCATGCTCGTGGAAGTGACTGCGCCGCTGGAGAAGCCGCAGGACTGCTCTACGCCGTCGGCGTCCATGTACTCTTTCGCCCTGCCCAGCTCCGGCGGCGGCACAGTCGGGCTCATGATCTACGTCGGGCATGGCGTCCCGGATGCGGTCACCGCCGGCGTCGTGCGGCAAATCGCGAGCAGCGTACGGCCGCTCTGATGCGCCTCAGGAGGTCGCGAGCCGACGATCCCAGCGCTGCTCGACCTTCCCAAAGCGCCAGACCAGCAGGGCAACCGCCCAGGTGACGATGAACAGCGCCACCACCACGTAGCCCATCAGGTTCAGGTTGAGTCCGCCGATCGCCGCCAACGGGCCCGAGGTGATCTCCAGCTTGTCCACCAGGATGGAGATGAGCTCCTGACCGCCGATGAGCAGCGCCACCGCCACGGACAGGCCGGTGATGACCAGGTTGTAGTACACCTTGCGGACCGGTTTGGAGAAGGCCCAGCCGTAGGCGAAGTTCATGAACGAGCCGTCGATGGAGTCCAACAGCGACATCCCCGCCGCGAACAGGATCGGCAGCACGAGCACGGCGTACCAGGGCAGCCCGGATGCGGCGGCGCCGCCCGCGATGACCAGCAGGCCCACCTCGGTGACCGTGTCGAAGCCAAGCCCGAACAGCAACCCCACCGGGTACATGTGCACGGGCTTGCGCACCAGTTTCATCACCGGGCGCAGCAACCGGTTCATCAGACCGCGGTTGTCCAGGTGCGCCTCCAGGGTGGCCTCGTCGTACTCCCCGGCGCGCATCTTCCGGAACACCCCCACGATGCCGACGAGCACCACGAGGTTCAGCAGCCCGATGAGCAGCAGGAACGTGCCGGAGATCGCGGTGCCGAACAATCCGGTCGTTTTCTGCAGCGCCGACTGGTCGTCGGTGAGCGCCCCGGCGAGTGCGCGGACGCCGAACGCCAGCAGCGCCACCATGATGAACACCACGCTGGAGTGGCCAAGCGAGAACCAGAAGCCGACGGACATCGGTCGTTTGCCGTCGTTCATCAGCTTGCGGGTGGTGTTGTCGATGGCTGCGATGTGGTCGGCGTCGAAGGCGTGCCGCAGGCCGAGCGTGTAGGCGGTCACGCCGAGGCCGATGCCGAAGATTTCACCGCCCACCTGATAGTTCTCCGGCGCGATCACGGCGATGAGCAACCCCCAGCCGAGGGCGTGGAGTCCGACGACGACGGCGAGCATGCCTGCCGCACTGCGCCGCTCTTGCGGGCTCAGCCCCGCCAGCGCGCGACGAATCCGTCCACGTGTTGCCGGGCCGAGACTCGCTGCCGTCTGAGTTGCCACGTCCATCTCCTCGCTGTCCTGCTCGCCGTGCGGCAAGACGCTACGCGCGCCAAACGGGCAGGTGCAACAGATGTGCAACAACGATCATTCGTCGCAAAAGCTGGGAAACGGCTTGTCGGCGATCGTCGCCTGCGGGCCCAGCGGCCGTCGTCGTCCCGAACTGACCGCGATAGCTCGGCTAAACCGGTCGTCGATGCCCGGCGTGACCGGCCTCGTCCGGGTTATCGGGGTCGTCGTCCACATCAAAGTTGGTCGACCGGAACAGCACCGCGAACACCAGCCATCCCGCCGCCGCCAGCAGCGGAAAGGTGATCAGCCGAAAGATGATGACGGCGGGCAACGCCGCCCCAGCGGTCAGGCCGGAGGCCACCAGCGTCGCCGTCAGGGTGCCGTCGACGACGCCGAGTCCGCCGGGCAGCAACGGCACCGTGGCGACCACCTTGCCTGCGGTGAAGGCAATGAGCAGGCCGCCGATGCTGGGGTGCGCGCCCGCGGCCAGGCAGGCAAAGCCCAGGCAGGCGACATCGGCGATCCAGTTGAACGAGGCCCACCAGCTGGCCAGCGCGAGGTCCCGCTTGCGCAGCTGCACCGCCTCCAGTTGCTCGAGAATCTCCCCGATCCGCTCCATCCCGGTCTCGGCCGGGTGCCCACGTGCGGCATTGACCCAGCGGAGCACGTGCCCAGCGCTGGTGAGCAACACTCCTGGATGGGTGACGACGAAACGGACCCCGACGAGCAGGGCCGCGGTGGCACCGATGGCGATGGCCAGACCGGCGTAGTTGGTCCGGGAGCCAACGAGGATGCCCCCCACGACGCCCATCAGGGCCAGTCCGCCGGTAGCCAGCACGCCGCTCATCGCCAGCTGCCACGAGGCGACCACTCTGCTGGCGCCCCATCTGCGGGTCTGACGGAAGGTGAAGGTGGTGGAGAACAGCGGACCGCCGGGCAGGCTGACGCTCATCGCGTTGGCGGCGTAGACCACGGCGGTCGAGTCGATTTGACGCACGGGGACTGCCGCAGCGGTGAGCAGGGTGCGTTGCAGACGGCCGAAGGCGCTCATCGACACGACCTGCGCGGCGATGGCGGCGCCGACCCACCACCAGCTGACATCGCCGAGGCGCTGCATGGCGCTGCGCAGCGATGGCGCGAGGAGCACCACCTCCACGACGAGCACGGCGACCAGGATGGTGCCTGCGACCCACCGGAACACCTGCACGTGGCGACGGTGGGTCTCCTTACGGGAGAGCTCACTACTGCCGGACACCCATGGAGGGTAGCGATCTTCGCGCAGATGGGGGCGTACGCGGTGGTATGGGCAGCCTCATGTCCTGCTGGCCATGTGTGCCCCGATAGGCGAAACTCATGCCCTGCCCCCTTCGTTGCGCGAAAGCGGCATCCGCACGATGAAGTTGGGTGAAGCGGCATTCGCACGACACGGCGTGAAGG
>JALYVL010000066.1 GCA_030853285.1 Actinomycetota bacterium
GGACACGGGGTCGGGGGTGGGCTCGGTGAACGCCTCCGGCACCCCGACGGGCAACGCGGTGCCCAGCGCGTCGCGATAGCGTCCGGCGTCCTCGATGGCGATGTAGCGCTGCTCACCGGCAATGCGCACCCGCAGAGCGCGGCGGTCGTCGGCGAGCTGCTCCAGCCAGTCCGGCGCGACACCGCGCCCCTGCGCGTCCATCGTGGACAGATCACCGACGAAGCGCAGCAGATCAGCGGCGCCTTCGATGTCGCGGGCGTGGCGTTCGGGGTCGGTCCGCTGCAGCTGCGCCTCGATCTGGACCATGGCACCGACGTCGAGCAGCTCGCGCACCGACTCCGTGCCCATCAACTCGGCGAGCAGGGTGGAGTCCAAGCTCAGAGCGGCGGCACGACGCTCAGCCAACGGCGCATCGAGCTCGTACAGGAACGTGCCCACGTAGCCGAACAGCAGACTCCGGGCGAACGGCGAGGGTTGCGCGGTGGTGACCTCAATCACCTTGACCTTGCGGGCCCGGATGTCAGTCATCAGCTCACGGAGGCCATTGAGGTCGTAGACGTCCTGCACACATTCCCGCATGGCCTCCAGCACCACCGGGAACTGCTCGTACGCACTGGCCACCTCCAGCAGTTGCGCAGAGCGTTGACGTTGCTGCCACAACGGTGTGCGGCGACCCGGGGTTCGGCGGGGCAGCAGCAACGAGCGGGCGGCGCATTCGCGGAAGCGGGCGGCGAACAACGCGGAGCTACCGACCTCAGCGATCACCAACTGCTGCACTTCTTCCGGGTCCAACAGCACGTCCTCGGCGCCGGCCACCACGTCCTCGCCTGCATCGTCGATGGCCTCCGGCAACCGCAGCACGATGCCGTCGTCGGCGCTCGCCACCCGTGCGTCCACGCCGCGGCGCTCGCGGAGCCGGGCGGCGATGGCCAGGCCCCACGGTCCGTTGACCTGGGCGCCGAAGGGTGAATGGACCGCGATCTGCCAGTCGCCCAGCTCATCGCGGAACCGCTCGACAACGATTGTCCGGTCATCCGGCACCCGCCCGGTGGCCTCGCGTTGCTCGTTCACGTAGGCGAGCAGGTTGTCGACGGCCCAGGTGTCGAGTCCCGCAGCAGCGGCTCGGGCACGGGCATCCGCTGCGTCAGCGGCCACCAACTCGCGGACGAAGGCGCCCAGCGCACGTCCCAGTTCCAGCGGTCGGCCCACCGACTCCCCGCGCCAGAACGGCATCCGTGCTGGCATTCCGGGGGCAGGTACAGCGATGACCCGGTCGTGGGTGATGTCCTGCACCCGCCAGGCACTCGAGCCGAGCAGGAAGGTGTCGCCCACCCGTGACTCGTAGACCATCTCCTCATCCAGCTCGCCCACCCGGGAACCGCTCTGGCCCTCGTCGCCGCCAGGGGTCATCACCGTGAACAAGCCCCGGTCCGGGATGGTGCCGCCCGACGTCACGGCAAGTCGTTGTGCCCCTGGGCGTCCGCGCAACTCGTCGGTGACCCGGTCCCAGGTGATGCGGGCGCGCAGCTCACCGAACTGCTCGCTGGGGTAGCGGCCGGCCAGCATGTCCAGCACCGAGTGCAGCGCCGAGTCAGGCAGTGCGGCGAAGGGCGCCGCTCGACGGATCAGCTGCGCGAGATCGCTCACCGTCCACGGCTCCAGGGCCACCATCGCGACGACCTGCTGGGCCAGGACGTCCAGCGGGTTGCGCGGATAGCGGATGGACTCGATCGCGCCGCTGGCCATCCTTTCGGCCACCACTGCACAGGAGACGAGGTCGCCGCGGAACTTGGGGAACATCACCCCGGAGGACACAGCGCCCACTTGGTGACCGGCTCGCCCGACGCGCTGCAACCCGGCCGCCACGCTCGGCGGCGCCTCCACCTGCACCACCAGATCTACCGCGCCCATGTCGATGCCCAGCTCCAACGATGACGTGGCCACCACACAAGGCAGCCGTCCCGCCTTGAGGTCCTCCTCCACCAGGGTTCGCTGCTCGCGCGACATCGATCCGTGGTGGGCCCGCGCGATCACCGCCTCCGCACCCTCCGTGGTCCCGGACTGTCCGACAGCCTCGGCGGGGAAGGGCGCGCCGCCCGGGAGTGCTTCGCTCGCCAGGTCGTTCAGCCGGGAGGTAAGCCTTTCGGCGAGGCGACGCGAGTTGCAGAACACGATGGTAGAGCGATGCGCCTGGACAAGCTCGAGGATCCGGGCCTCCACCGACGGCCAGATGGAGGTGCGCTGCTCGGCACCTGCTGCAGACCCCTCCACCTCCCCCGTGGGCTGACCCAAGCCGGCGAGGTCCTCCACCGGTACCTCGACGGTGACCTCAATGGTCTTACCGGACGTGGGTTGTACGACCTGTACGGGGCGTGCACCACCGAGGAACGAGGCAACCTCGTCGACCGGGCGCACCGTGGCCGAGAGCCCGATGCGCTGTGCGGGCGCCTCCAGCAGCTCGTCGAGCCGCTCCAGCGACAAGGCAAGGTGCGCACCACGTTTTGTTGCCGCGACCGAGTGCACTTCGTCGACGATGACGGTGCTGATCCCGCGCAGCGACTCTCGGGCGGCCGAGGTCAGCAGCAGAAACAGCGACTCCGGCGTGGTCACCAGGATGTCCGGCGGGGCGCGGTTGAAGGCGCGGCGCTCGGTGGCGGGGGTGTCGCCGCTGCGGGTGCCCACGGTGATGTCGGGAACGACGGCACCGAGCCGTTGTGCTTCTTGACGGATGCCGGTCAGCGGTGAGCGCAGGTTGCGCTGCACGTCCACGGCTAAGGCCTTCAGCGGCGAGATGTACAGCACCCGGCACCGTCGTAGCGGATCCGACGGAATCGGTGTTGCGGCAAGGCGATCCAGTGCCCACAGGAAGGCGGCCAACGTCTTTCCGGAGCCGGTGGGCGCCACCACCAGCGCATGCTCGCCCGCCTGGGCAGCCGCCCACGCCCCCGTCTGAGCGGGTGTCGGCGCGTCGAAAGCACCGGTGAACCAGGCGCGGGTGGCGGGGGAGAAGCCGCCGAGCAGTTCCCCGTTGGTCGCGCCTGTATCAGTCACCGACCCATCATCGCGCGCCCCTCCGACAGTTTTGCCGTGTGGGGTCGCAGTCTCTCACTGACCGTGCTCGGCGGTGATCTGCTCGGCGGTGAGGATCACGGCCGATGACGGTGTTAGCGCTGCACAGGTCAACAGCGCGGGGGACTGACGGGTTCGGGCCACGACGACATCGATGCGGGTGGGAAGCGGGGCCGCAGCGGCCAGGCGCACGGCCCAGCGGTCGGGCGAGATCATCTCCAGCTCCTCCGCCCAGATTGCCCGTGCTGACGCCGGACCGAAACGCTCGTGCGCCGCTATTAGGGCCGCCTGCATCACCGGCGGCATCCCCGTCGAGCCCCGCAAGAATCGTGGGTCGACCTCGCCGCGCAGGTGTCCCGTTACCACGTCTACCGCCGTCCCCGCGTCCAGCTGGCCGTAGTAGAAGCCGTCCGGCGCGATCAGCAGGTTCGCCGCAAATCGATCGCCACCCAGGTGTGAGCACTCCCAGGTCTGCTCGGGCCACCGTTGGGCCAGCGTGGCGGCCACCGGCCGTCCGAAGACGGCGCAACAGGTGTCGTGGCGACCGTGTGTACACACCAACAGTACGGGTTCACCCGCAGCGGGCGCTGCCGGTTGCTCACCAAGGGCGTCCACGGCCGCCAACAGGTCCTCGGGTTCCGCCCAGCGGCCCCATCGCGCCCAGCCTGAGCGCTGGTCGAGCACTCCCCACGTCCGACCGCGCTGGGACGTGCGGCGGCCCGGCCGGCGAACCAGCAGCACCCGCGCACCGTGCGCACGGACGGCGGTGACAATGGCGTCGAGCACCGGTGTCGGCAGGCCCATCCCACCGAGGGCGTCGTGCTGCCACGGACCGGGGTGCTCGATCAACAGCCAGCGCCGCACAGTTGGGACGCTGCCTGCCATCGAATCTCCGCGCAGGCGAGCGGATGGAGCGCACAGCGGCCGACGCCCCTCGGATAGTGGTTCGGTCATTGCTTCGGCACCGGCGAGGCGACCGCGATGCCGGCGAGGAGAAGCCTGCGGGCCAGCGCAGTACCCAGCCCGGTAGCCGATGCAGGTTCGCCTCGGAACAATCCGTGCGCCCGGGTCCACTCCTCTGCCGTGAGCTCCAGCTCGCCGGCGCGGCTGCGAACCACCACGGCGCCATCGGCACGCTGCGTTGTGCTCGCCGCCAGATGGCTGCGCAGGCGAAGCCCGGTTTCGTCGGTGAGCGAGTCGGCGGCGGCCAGCTGGGCCAGCGGGTGCACGGGCGCGGCGCGCTGGGTGGTGCGGGCGATCTCGGCGAGTCGACGACTGACTTCGCCAGCACCCACCTGTGACACGGCACGGAGGAGACGATCGCGCACCAGTTCCAGGTCGTCGGACAGCGAGGTCGCCTCGGCCACGTCCACCCCCACCGCGAGCGAGCTGCGCAGCTCGGGATCCTCCGCCAGCACGGCCGTCGCCTGGGCGAGCAGCTGCTCCAGCAGGTGGCGGCGGCTCCAGGTGTGCACGCCCATCGTCAGGTGCGTGCTGACTTCGCCCAGCGCGGTCGCCGAATGGAGCCATCCCCGTGGCAGGTAGAGCGTGTCACCCGGGGCCAGCTCCACCTCGAGCTCGGGGGTCGTGTGGGCCGCGCAAGCAATGGCCTCGCGGTGATCGGTCCAGGGCTGGTCCCGGAGCGGGGACGGATGTACCGGTGGGCGCACCCGCCAGCGTTTGGTCCCGGCCACCTGCAGCACGAACACGTCGTGCACGTCGTAGTGATCGTCGAAGCCGCGCGACTGCGCCGGGGTGACGTAGCCGTTGACCTGCACGGGATGACCGAGCTCACCGGCGAGGCCCTGGCTGAAGGCGATCAGCGGTTCCCAGGTGCGGTGCAAGCCCTGCAACACCATGGTCGCCCCGTCGGCGAACTGCTGCAGCAGCTTGTCGTCGCTGAGCTGGTCGGCGATGGTGGCGCCCGCCCCGCCGGGCGCGGTGAAGTCCCGCTCGGCGAGGGTGGCTCCATTGCGGGCCATGCGAAGAAACGGGGTACGTAATCCACGGGTGGACACGAGCTCATCCACCGCTTCCGCGCTGAACAGCGTGCGGGCAGTACCGGGGAGCGCGGCCGCTGGACAGTGCAGCGGACACCGGCTCCACACGTCCGCTGCGAATCGCTCGGGATCGGCGACCAGCGCACCGAGAAGGGAGCGCCCCGCACTTCGCGCGGGCGCTCCCTTGTGCGGTTGATCCGTCATTCAGGCGCTGCCGTCGGCCCCGCTATCGTGCTGGCCGGCTACTCCGCTCGCGCCACCGTCGGCGGGACCTTCCGCGCCGCTGTCCGCACCGCCATCGGCCCCACCGTCGTGCTGTCCTGCCGTACCGGCTGCGCCACCGTCCGAGGGACCCTCGGCCCCGCCATCAGCCCCGCCATCGTGCTGGCCGGCAACTCCGCTTGCTCCGCCGTCGGCGGGACCTTCAACACCGTCTGCCATTTGTGCCTCCATCAGAGTTCGCCGACAACGTGGGCGCCATCGGTATCGCGCGGACACCAGGCGGCGCCGCCGCGTTCCATCTTGTCCGGGCGACAGGGTGCCGCGCCACTCGGAGCTACTCCTGCCCTGTGTTGGCGCACTGCACTGCACCTAACGGTGTTAGGTTAGCTTCGGCAGACCGACCCAAACACAGCAAGGAAGAGGTAGTCATGGCGCGGTTCGACGGACGAGTGGCCATCGTGAGCGGAGCAGGGCAGGGCATCGGCGCGGGCATCGCCGAGCGCCTCGCGTCGGAGGGGGCCGCTGTCGGCGTGCTGGACCTCAACGCCGAGGCGGCGAAGTCCACCGCGGAGGCGATCACCCTCAAGGGTGGCAAGGCCGTCGGCATCGGCGCCGACGTCACCAAGGAGGATGCGGTAAATGCGGCCGTCGACCAGGTGGTCAGCGAGCTCGGCGGGTTGGACATCGTGGTGAACAACGCGGGGATCACCCGAGACAACATGCTGTTCAAGATGAGCGTCGAGGACTTCGACCTGGTACTCGCCGTGCACCTGCGGGGCACCTTCCTGCTGACCAAGGCGGCCCAGAAGCACCTGGTGGAGCGCAAGTACGGCCGCATCGTGAACCTGTCCAGCCGGAGCGCCCTTGGCAACCGCGGCCAGGCCAACTACGCCGCCGCCAAGGCAGGCGTCATCGGCTTCACCGCCACCGCCGCGCTCGAGTTGGGGCCCTTCGGCATCACCGTGAACGCAGTCGCACCGGGCTACATCGCCACCGACATGACCGCGGCCACCGCACGGCGGGTGGGCATGGACCCCGAGGAGCACAAGGCCGCAGCAGCGCAGCAGATCCCCGTCCGCCGGGTGGGTCTTCCTGAGGACATCGCGGCCGTGGTGGCCTTCTTCGCCAGCGAGGAGGCCGGCTACGTCAGCGGCCAGACCCTGCACGTCAACGGCGGTCAGCGCTGAGCGTCGAGCTGGCCTGAGAAACTGGCCGGATGCGCGCCGTCGTCATTGCCGGACCCGACCCCGGTCACGCCTTTCCCGCCATGGCGCTGTGTCTGCGCCTGCAGGCGGCGGGGGAGGAGGCGGTGCTGTGCACCAGCACGCGGTGGCGAGCGGCGGCGGCTGGCGCAGGCGTGCCCTGGCTCGAGTTGCCCGGACTCGCGCCTCGCCCACAGGACGATGACGCCGACCAAGGCCAACGCATACACGCGCGTGCGGCGTACATGTCGACCTTGCTCCTCGCGCCGTTGGCGCAGCTGAACCCGAACCTCGTGGTCGGTGACGTGCTCACCGCGGCCGCGGGTCTGGCGGCCGAGCGGCTCGGGGTGCCGTGGGTCGAGTTGTGCCCGCATCCGCTGTACTTGCCCTCCCGCGGTCTGCCCCCACTCGGCAGCGGCCTGGCGCCGGGGGTGGGTGCGCGCGGTGCGTTGCGCGACCGGGTGCTCAGGGCGATGGCGGGACGGTCGATTCGTCGCGGCGAGCAGCAGCGGGAGCATGCTCGGCAATCGGTGGGCATGGCGGCGTGGGGGCCCGGCCCAGCGGCCCGCTTGGTCGCGACGCTGCCCGCGCTGGAGGTAGCGCGGCCGGACTGGCCGGCGAACTGTCCTGTGGTGGGACCACTGCTGTGG
>JALYVL010000067.1 GCA_030853285.1 Actinomycetota bacterium
TCTGCTCGCCCACCACCTCGGTGTCCATGACCATCAACGGCCCCGCCCCCGCGATTCTCGCCATGTTCCTGAACACCGCCATCGACCAGCGCCTTGCGTGGTTCACCGCCGAAAACGACCGCGAACCTGCCGATTCCGAGCGCGCCGACATTACGGCCTGGGTGCTCGCGAATGTCCGCGGCACCGTGCAGGCCGACATCCTCAAGGAGGATCAGGGGCAGAACACCTGCATCTTCTCCACGGAGTTCGCGCTGCGCTGCATGGCCGACATCCAGCAGTACTTCATCGACAATCAGGTGCGGAACTTCTACTCCGTGTCCATCTCCGGTTACCACATCGCGGAGGCCGGCGCGAACCCGATCAGCCAGCTCGCGTTCACCCTGGCCAACGGCTTCACCTACGTGGAGTCCTATTTGGCCCGCGGAATGGACATCGACGACTTCGCGCCGAACCTGTCGTTCTTCTTCTCCAACGGCCTGGACGCGGAGTACTCGGTAATCGGCCGGGTCGCGCGGCGCATCTGGGCCATCGCCATGCGAGAGCGCTACGGGGCGAGCGAACGCTCGCAGAAGCTGAAGTACCACGTGCAGACCTCCGGTCGGTCGCTGCACGCGCAGGAGATGGACTTCAACGACATCCGGACCACCCTGCAGGCGCTGTGCGCCATCTACGACAACTGCAACAGCCTGCACACCAACGCCTTTGACGAGGCCGTCACAACACCGAGCAACGCATCGGTGCGCCGGGCGCTGGCCATTCAAATGATCATCGACAAGGAATGGGGGTTGTCGGACAACGAGAACCCGCTGCAGGGTTCCTACGTCATCGATGAGCTCACCGACCTCGTGGAAGAGGCCGTGCTCACCGAGTTCGACCGCATCGCCGAGCGCGGCGGCGTCCTCGGCGCGATGGAGACGGGCTACCAGCGCGGCCGCATCCAGGACGAGTCGATGCTCTACGAGCACCGCAAGCATGACGGCTCGTTGCCCATCGTCGGCGTGAATACGTTCGTCAACGCGAACAACGACGGCACCCCCACCAGCCCCGAGCTGGCCCGGGCCACCGAGGCGGAGAAGCAGTCCCAGCTGGACCGGCTCGCGGACTTCCACCACCGCCATCAGAGTGACGCGGAATCGGCCATCGCGGCCCTGCAGGAGGCGGCGACCGGTGAAGGCAACGCCTTTGCTGCGTTGATGGAGGCGGTGCGGCATTGTTCGCTGGGCCAGATCAGCGACGCGTTTTTCGAGGTCGGCGGACAGTACCGGCGCAATGTCTGATCTTGACCCCATCGCGGAGGCGCGTCGCCAGTGGGTCGGGCACGGCTGGGGCGAGGTGGCCGACGGCATGGCCGCGGTCACCTCTGTGATGCGGGCACAGCAGATCATGCTGGCCAGGGTTGAGGAGGTGTTGAAGCCCTTGGGGCTCACGTTCTCCCGCTACGAGTTGCTGATGCTGCTCACCTTCACCCGCAGTGGCGCCCTGCCGATGAACAAGGCCAGTGCCCGCCTGCAGGTGCACCCGACCAGCGTCACCAACGCCGTCGACCGGTTGTCCTCCGCCGGATTGGTGGTGCGCAAGCCGCATCCCACTGACGGGCGGACCACCCTCGTGCAGATCACCGCCGACGGTCGGCAGCAGGCCGAGGTGGCCACTGAGAAGCTCAACGCGGACGTGTTCGCCCAGCCGGGCCTGTCTCCGCGGCGGGTCGGCACGCTGGTGTCCGTGTTGACCGAACTGCGGCGCGACGCCGGCGACTTCGATTGAGCCGGCCCGTCCGCGTTGTTGACCGTCCCATCAGTGGTCAAGGTCAGCCAGTCGGTGGCCTTCGTCGGTGAGCGCACCTAAGCCGCCCGCTCGGACATGACGCTGCCGTACATCGTGACCGAGTCGCCCTCGACCAGCCCCGCGGGTGACTCGCACTCCGCTGCACAGTGCGCCATGGCGGTGCCGTCGATCGCAATGTCGGTCTTTGATCGCATTCGGCGGCGCTCAAGCAAACGGACGAGGGTGACGTGGAGCCAGTGTGTCGGGCCATACGGGTTGGTTGTGTCATTCACCCTAATACCGTAAAGTAGCTCGTATGTTCGATTCCTCGGCAGCATGGCTACAGGACGCGATTCCGTCTCCCGCGGCACTATCGCCTGCCGAGTTGGTCGATGCGATGGCGGAACTCGCTCAGGTGGAGTCGGCGGTCGCGGAACGGAAGTTGGCGATGATCGCGGCTCTCGCCGACGACCGGCTCGGCGAGCAGTGCGACGCGGAGCAGGTTGGTCGCTGGGACGCTGATGGTCTGGAGATTGCCGAGTCCGAGGTCAGTGCGGCGTTGACCGTCGCCCGCCAGCACGCCGGCAGGCTGATCAGCCTGGGTGTGAGCCTGCGGGACCGTCTGCCCCGGGTCCGCGCCGCCCTGGCCGCCGGACAGTTGGATGTGTACCGGGCCACCGTCATCGACACCGCCACCCGCAACGTCACCAACGAGCTCATCGCCGAGGTCGAACATCGCATCCTTGAGAAGGCCCTTGGCCCCGCCGCCCCCGGCGGCACCGGGTTGACCGGTCGACGGCTGACGAACGTGTGCGCCCGCATCATCGGGGGCCTCGACCCCGCCGGAGTCCGCGAGCGCCGCCGCCAAGCACACCGCGACCGCCACATCGGGATGTCCCCCGCCGAGGACGCCATGATCACCCTGTTCGGATCCCTGCCCGCCGAGGACGGCCGCAAACTTGACACCCGCCTCCGCGAACTCGCCAACTCGGTATGCCCCCACGACCCGCGAACCTTCGATCAACGCAAAGCCGACGCGCTCGGCGCCCTCGTCGACGGCCTGACCCACCTGCCCTGTACCTGTGGACGCGAGCACTGCGCCCAGGAGCCGGGCAGTGGCCCCACGTGGGTAGCCCGTAAACCACTGGTCCACGTCATCGTCTTGTCCTCCACCCTGCACGGCGACGACGAAGAACCCGGCTACCTCGACGGATACGGGCTCATCGACGCCCAGCACGCCCGCGACCTCGCCACCAACGGTCAACGCCAACCCGTCCGAGTCCCCGACGACGTCACCATGCACCGTGCCCAGACCGCAGCCCACGCCAAAAACGCCACAGCCGACACCACCGACACGGCTGCCGACGAGACACCGATGCCCGACTCCGCCCGCACCTACCGGCCCTCCGCCATCCTCGACACCTGGATCAGAATCCTCGGCGGCATGTGCCAATGGCTGCACTGCGACGCCCCCGCCTGGAACACCGACCTCGACCATGACACCCCGTTCAACCACGGCGACCCCACCGCCGGAGGCAGGACCACCGCAGCCGGAATGAAACCGTACTGCCGCCACCACCACCGAATGAAGCACAGCGAGGCCTGGGCTGAGCGGCGCAACACCGACCGCAGCATCGACCTGCTCGCCCCCACCGGACACCACTACCGCACCCACGGCGCCGGATTCCTCGACCTCCTCGACATCAACCCCGACCAAGTCGTCGACCCCGACGACACCACCACCCAACGCCGACGCACCCGCGCCGAGAACAAAGCCGCCAACATCCGCGCCGAACGCCGACACCGACAAGCTCAAATCGACCTCGCCCACATACAACGAGACCGGCCACGCGAACACGACAAACAACCACCGCTCGACGACGAAGCACCGTGCCCCTTCTGACGCGGCCCACCGGTACCGTTGCCGCACGTGCGCTTCCTCGACGATCAGCTTCCGCCCTACGACCTCACCTACGACGACGTCTTCCTGGTGCCGCGGCACACCGACGTGACCTCACGCTTCGACGTCGACCTGGCGACCGCAGACGGATCGGGAACCACCATCCCCATTGTCGTTGCGAACATGACTGCGGTGGCGGGCAAACGGATGGCCGAGACCGTGGCCCGGCGTGGTGGACTGGTCGTGCTGCCGCAGGATCTGCCGGTTGACGCGGTTGCCGACACGGTGCGGTTTGTGAAGTCGCGACACCTCGTCGCCGACACACCGCTGGTGCTCGCACCCGGGGACGCCGTTTCCGACGCCATCGCCCTGCTGCCCAAGCGGTCCCACGGTGCGGTCGTCGTCGTGGAGGCCGGTCGCCCGGTCGGGGTGGTGACCGAGGCGATGTGCGCGGGTGTGGATCGCTTCGCACGGCTGTCCGACGTGGCCGAGACCAGTTTCGTCACCGCACTGGTGAGCGCGAGCCCGCGCGAGGTGTTCGACACTCTGCACGCGGCCAACAGCGACCTCGCCGTCGTCGTTGACGAGCACGGGCAACTCACCGGGGTGCTGACCAGAACCGGTGCATTGCGAGCCGGCATATACCTCCCCGCAGTTGACAGCGACAACCGCCTTCGCGTGGCCGCAGCGGTCGGGGTCAACGGGGACGTCGCCGGTAAGAGCCGTGCCCTGGTCGCGGCCGGAGCGGACCTGCTGGTGCTGGACACCGCGCACGGGCACCAGGAACGGATGCTCGAGGCGCTGCGGGCCGTCCGTGCCCTCGACCTCGGGGTACCGCTCGTGGCCGGCAACGTGGTCTCCGCCGAGGGCACCCACCACCTGCTTGATGCAGGTGCGGACATCGTCAAGGTCGGCGTCGGTCCTGGTGCGATGTGCACCACCCGGATGATGACCGGGGTGGGACGCCCGCAGTTCTCCGCCGTCGCCGAGTGTGCTGCGGCCTCCGCCGAGCGAGGTTGCCGCGTGTGGGCCGACGGCGGTGTCCGCCACCCGCGTGACGTCGCACTGGCCGTCGCAGCCGGGGCCTCCAACGTGATGATCGGCTCGTGGTTCGCCGGCACCTACGAGTCCCCGGGCGACCTGCAGCGCGACGAGAACGGCGCGGCCTACAAGGAAAGCTTCGGCATGGCCTCCAAGCGCGCCGTGGCCGCCAGGACCAGCGCGGACAGCGCCTTCGACCGAGCCCGCAAGGGCTTGTTCGAAGAAGGCATCTCCAGCTCGCGGATGCGCCTGGACCCCGAACGCCCCGGCGTCGAAGACCTCATCGATCACATCTGCTCCGGGGTCCGCAGTACCTGCACCTACACCGGTGCACGGACGCTCGCCGAACTGAGCGAGCGCGCCCTGCTCGGCGTCCAGTCCGCCGCCGGGTTCGCCGAGGGGCGGCCCCTGCCGTCCGGCTGGTAGGCGGCACGGCCGTTAGGATGAGGCAGTCTCCTGGCCACCGGTCAGGCCGTTGAGAGGAAGGACCCAGGTGCCCGAGGGCGCGAGTACTGAGCCGGGAGCGCATCCCGGCGCACCACCACCGCGTTGGCGTCAACATCCGTGACCATCGCCCTCACCATCTTGGGCCTGCTTGGCTTCCTGGCCCTCACCGCAGGCACCGCCGTCTTTGTCGCCGCTGAGTTTGCGGTGACGGCCCTCGAACGCAGCACCGTCGACGAAGCCGCCCGCGACGGCGACCGCCGCGCCAAGCAGGTGCAGCACGCCCATCGCACCTTGTCCTTCCAGCTCTCCGGTGCTCAGCTCGGCATCACCATCACCACACTGGTCACCGGATACATCGCCGAGCCGGTACTGGCCGGTCTGTTGCGTGCGCCGCTACGAGGTGTGGGGGCCAGCGAATCGGTGGCCAACGGGATTTCCCTGGCTCTGGCGTTGCTCATTGCCACGTCGCTGTCCATGGTCTTCGGCGAACTCGTACCCAAAAACCTGGCCATCGCTCAGCCACTGCGCATCGCGCGGGCCACCGCGGGCATCCAGGCTGGCTTCTCGGCAACGTTCAAGGTAGTCATCAACGGCCTGAACGGTGCCGCCAACTGGGTGGTCCGCCACCTCGGGGTGGAACCCGCCGACGAGCTGCACTCGGCGCGCTCCACCCAGGAGCTGGGCTCGCTGGTGCGGACCTCCGCCCGTCAGGGCGCGCTGGACGCGGGCACAGCGGCATTGCTGGATCGCTCGCTGCGGTTCGGACAGCGTTCCGCCGACGAGCTGATGACTCCGCGCGTCCGGATCGACACCCTGTCCGCCGACGACACCGTCGACGATCTGCTGGCCGCCGCGCGACGAACCGGGCATTCCCGTTTTCCGGTGGTCAACGGCGACCTTGACGACCCCCTCGGGGTGGTGCACGTCAAGCAGGCGTTCACAGTTCTCGACGACCAGCGCCACAGCACCAGCCTTGACCGCATTGTGCGCCGCGTCCCCACCGTGCCTGCGACCCTGGACGGGGACGCGCTGATGGATCGCCTGCGTGGTGACGGGATGCAGGTCGCCCTGGTCGTCGACGAGTACGGCGGCACCGCAGGCATGGTGACCATGGAGGACCTCATCGAGGAGATTCTCGGCGACGTCCGCGACGAGCACGACTCACTGGACCGCGACGTCCTGCCCACCGCGCAGGGCTGGGAGCTTTCCGGGCTGCTGCGCACCGACGAGGTGCTGGACGCGACCGGATTCAGCGCGCCCGAGGGCGAGTACGAGACCATCGGTGGACTGGTGCTGGCCGAGCTGGGTCGCATTCCGGTGGTCGGCGACGAGGTTCGGCTACGGCCGTGGCGAATCGGTGTCCGGCGGATGGACGGCATGCGGGTCGACATCGTCTCGCTCACGAAGTCGGACCCAGGGAAGTCGGACGCAGGAGAGTCGGACGCAGGAGAGTCGGACGCAGATGGCTGACGTCATCGCCGTCCTGCTTGCACTGCTGCTGCTCGCGGGGAACGCCTTCTTCGTCGGGGCCGAGTTCGCGCTGGTCACGGCCCGCCGGGACCGCCTGGAAGCCTTGGCCGAGCAGGGCAAGCACCGCGCGCGCACCGTGATTGCCGCTGGTGAGCAACTGTCGCTCATGCTGGCCGGATCTCAGCTGGGCATCACCATCTGCTCCATCGCGCTGGGCCGCGTCGGCGAACCCGCGGTGGCGGACCTGCTGGAGCGCGTCCTCGATCCGCTCGGCGTCCCCGCCGCTGCCCTGCACCCGATCGCGTTCGCGGTTTCGCTCACCGTCGTTGCCGTGCTGCACATCCTGCTCGGCGAGCTGGTACCCAAGAACATCGCCATCGCCGGTCCCGAGCGCATCGCGCTGCAGCTGGTGCCGCTGCATCTGGGCTTCGTGCGCGTGGCCCGGCCTCTCATCGCGGTGTACAACCTCGCCGCCAACAGC
>JALYVL010000068.1 GCA_030853285.1 Actinomycetota bacterium
CGCGCGGACTGCACGGGCTCCGGTCGCTGCTGCACGCGAGCGTGTCCAGCCGCGTCCTGCACAACACCTCGCGACCGGTGCTCATCGTGCCGTCCTCGGCCGAGCCCTGCACCCAATAACGGCTACCAGTTGGTGAGCACCAGGTGCACGATGCCCAGCGCCAGCACCGCCTGAGCACCCAGCCACCAACGGTGCCCGCGCACCGGGAGCAGCGCGGTCGCCGCCAGCAACCACACGGCGAACGGCAACCAGATGCGTTCGGTCTCCGCCTTGCTCAGCGCGCTGACGTCGGCGATCACCACGGCCAGCGCGGCACCAGCCACCAGCATCGTCAGACCGTCCCGTGCGCGCAGCCGGCTCGGGGCGAACACCCGATGCAGGGCCGCGGCGGTGGCCACGCCGACCGCGCACAGCAGCGACGCGAAGTTCGCCCACCCCCAGTAACTGAACGGCCGCTCCGAGGCAATCCCCTGGTAGTAGCGCTGCACCACCAAGTGGTAGCCGTCCACCCACCAGAAGCCCGCCGCGGTGAAGCAGGCCACCACCGCCAGCGCGCCGACCAAGGCAGGTAGCAGCGGCCGCGCCGTCCGGGCGGCAAGGAGCACGGCCACGGCAGGCACGCCCATCAGAACCAAGCCGTAGGACAGGTAGATGCCGTAGCCCAGCAGCACACCGGCACCCAGCGCTGCAAGCATGGGCCAGCGCACCGCACGCTTGGCGGCGAGCGCAAGCAGGGCGATCCCCCAGGCGGTGACCCCGGCAAACAGGGCGTCGGCGGACACGGCGATCCAGATCACCGCGGGAGCGAGCGCAAGAAAGGGTGCGGCTCGGCGGGCGGTCTGCTCATCGCTCAGTACCCGCACGGCGATCAAAACGGCCACCATGGCGGAGCAACCGGCGAACACATCGAGCATTCCTGCCGGTCCAACGCCGCCGAGGCCGATGCGGTCCAGCCCGACGTAGGCCAGCAACGCACCGGGTGGATGGCCGGAGACGTGCGTCGGCCAGGTGCCGGGCTGCCCCTCAAGGATGCGGCTGGTGAACTCGCGCAGCATGGCAGGCACATCAGCGATGGTGTGAACCGTGGGCAGGTATTCGTTCGAATCATCCAGGTGGTCTATGAATCCGTGCTGCCAGCCGTCGACCATGAGCAGCGCCAACGCCCAGGCCAGCGCGGCCGCACCGGTCACGCCGAGCAACGCCGACCACCGCAGACGCTGCGCCAACGAAGGCCCCCACACGATGACGCACACCGCAATCCCCACCGCGATTGGAGTACCCACCCCCCAATGACGCTGCCAAAGCCCGTACAGCGGAGCCGTGAGGGCGTGCAGCGTCTCCTGGTCGCGGGCGGACATCAGCCGGGGCACGACAAACGCCGCCGTGATCAGGAGCACTGCCAGCAGGCCGCTCAGCACGTCGCCGCGCAGCCCGCGCACCCGACGAGCGCGGGTGTGCGAAAGGTCGGTCACAGCAGTGCTCACCTGATCGACCCTAGGGCCGCCCCGCTCTCGACAGGCGCCCGCGGTGCCTGTCCGCTTGGATCGGTGCTGTGAACACCGTCGACGTCGTGATTCCCTGCCGGGACGAGGAGGGCTCCGTGCCCGGGGTGCTCGCTGCATTGCCAGACGGGTACCGGGCGATCGTGGTCGACAATGGTTCTCGAGACGCCACCGCCAGGGTCGCTGTCGACCACGGGGCGGAAGTGGTGTCCGAGGCTCGCGCGGGGTACGGCGCGGCCGTGCACGCCGGAGTGCTTGCCGCCACGGCCGATGTGGTGTGCGTTCTCGATGGGGACGGTTCGATGGACCCCGGGGAGCTACCGCTGCTGGTGGCGGCGCTCAACGATGGCGCTGACCTCGCGGTCGGCCGTCGCGTACCGCTGGCCGGAAGTGGGTGGCCGTGGCACGCCAGGGCGGGCAACGCGGTCGTCGCTGCCCGCCTGCGCGCCAGGTACGGTCTCGGCGTGCACGACATCGGGGCCATCCGCGCGGTCGGCCGAGTGGCGTTGTTGGAGTTGGGCGTGACCAACCGCCGGTCCGGGTACCCGCTGGAGTTATTGGTGCGTGCCGCGGCCGCCGGTTGGCGGGTCACCGAGGTGGACGTCACCTACGCGCCACGCACGGCAGGCCGCTCCAAGGTCTCCGGATCGGTGCTGGGCACAGTCCAGGCGATCCGCGACTTCAGCGCGGCGCTGGCGTGAGCCTGCCCACACTGCTGGTAGTAGCCAAGGCGCCCGTGGCCGGGCACGCGAAGACCCGGTTGACCACGCTGCTCTCGCCGGAGGCGGCCGCCGACCTCGCCGCCGCAGCACTGCTGGACACCCTTGCCGCGGTCGCCGACACCCCCGCGGCGTGCCGCGTCGTCGCCTTCACCGGCGAGCTCGCCCAAGCGCAACGGCGCGATGAGCTGCAGCAGGCATTGGAAGACTTCGTCGTTGTTGCGCAACGGGGCACGGACTTCGCCGCTCGCCTGGTGGCGGCGCACACCGACGCGGCTGCCGCCGCAGGCGCAACTACCGGTGTGCTGCAGATCGGCATGGACACCCCGCAGGTGAGTCCGGCGCTACTGAACGCTGCTGCCGCACAACTGTCCACAGTGGATGCCTTGCTTGGACCGGCACTGGATGGCGGCTGGTGGTGCCTTGGCGTGCGCCGCCCCGAACTCGCGAACGCACTGGCCGGAGTGCCGATGTCATGCGCCGATACGGGCGAGCGAACGCTGGCCGCGCTACGTCGGGCCGGTGCGAGTGTGCAGCTGCTCCCGGAGTTGCGGGACGTGGACACCCCCGAGGACATCGTGGCGGTCGCTCGGGCCGCGGCGGGCACTCGGTTCTCGGCGGCGGTCGCCGGCTCATCAGCGTTGGCGCTCAGCCGATGACGTCGGTGATGCGCGCGGCGACCGTGTCCACCGACGAGCTGTACGAGCGTGCCGCAGCCGGGCTGCCGTGCTGGGTCAGCGACGCCACGGAGCGGCGCATCGAGCTGCCGATGTCGCGCTGGTTCGGCCACGCCGACGCCGCCGAAGCCGACCGCAATGCCGACCACGCCATGCTCGCCCGGTGCGTTGGATCTACTGTCGACCTCGGTTGCGGCCCAGGACGTTTCACGGCTGCGCTGAACGCGCGTGGGACCGCGGCACTCGGTGTGGACTCTTCCGCCGTTGCCGTGCGGATGACCATCGCCCGCGGCGCGCTGGCCGTGCAACGCGACATGTTCGCCCCGCAGCTGCCCGGCACCGGAGCCTGGTCCCGCGTGCTCCTCGCCGACGGCAACATCGGCATCGGCGGAGAGCCTGTACGGGTGCTACGCAGGGCGGGCGAGCTGTTGCGCGCAGGCGGGTTGGCCGTGGTGGAAATCGACCGCCCCGGCACGGGACTGCGGTACGCGGACCTGCGTTTTCAGACCGAGAACGCCGTTGGCGAGTGGTTTCGCTGGGCCCGGGTCGGGGTGGACGCCATCGCGGAGGTGGCCGCAGCGGCCGGAATGACCCTGCTCGAGGTGGCCGAGGTCGCGGGACGCTTCATCGCGACGATCGCCGCACCCCGAGACCACGGGCAATCGAGATAATTGATCGTGCCGCAGCACCGCGATGACGGATGCGAAGTCGCGCGCGAGCGACAAAGGTCTCGTCGGGAGCCGCGTATGCCGAACCTTCTCGCCGCTCAGCCCGGGTTCTCGCCGGTCACCTTGCGGTAGCCCTTTGCGCTCGCCCGATCCACCGCCGCACGCACCAAACCGAATACGGCACCATGAACCGCCGCCGCGACGAGGACCTCCCTGGTGGTGTGCTTGAGATCGGCGGCCTCCGGGGCGTCCCCGCCGTCACCAATCCGACTCCACACCCTGGTGAACACCGCACCAGCGAGCATCCCTCCCGCTACGCTGGCCGCCAGACTCAGCGGCTTGTACAACACCTTGTTCACCGCGCTCATCGATTCCTCCTCTTCCGGAGCACGAGCAGCAGCACGACCACTACCACCGCGCCCAGCCCGATACCGGCGGCGCGCGGGTCGACCTTCTGCTTGGCCTCCGCCACAGCATGCTGGGCGCTGACCTTCGCCCGGCCTTTCACGTCCGCCTTGTGGGCGAGTGCCTCCAAGGTCTCCGCCAGTTCCTCGCGGGTCTCCTCGCGGCTCTGCTGAGTCTTGTCCACACTCATTTCACGTTCTCCTTTACGGTCTGCACGTCGCGCTGCACGCTGGCCATGGTGTCCTCCGGCATCGGCGGCACAGCAGCCCGAGCCCGCTGCACGCCGACCAGCGCGAGCAGGGCCCCGACGGCGACGATGACGACACCGACGATCAGCGCCGCCAACCACGCGGCGAGCACCAGGTCCAAGGCCAGCACGGCCGCGGCGACCAGCGCACCGACCCCGAACAACGCAACCACCGCCCCAGCACCGGACAGCCCGAGACCGATGCCGAGTCGGGTGCCCTTCTCCTTCATCTCCGCCGTCGCGTGCTGCACCTCCTGACGCACCAGCAAGGACGTCTGCTCAGTCAGTCGTTCCAACAACTGCGCTGTCGACATCTCCTCAGGCAGATGGTGCGCGGGCTCGGTCATCACGTCCTCCTCGGCTGAACTCGGTGCGGCAGCGTCCGTCTGCCTTCTCCGCAGTGTGCCGCGGTTATGAGGCGCTCGCAGAACAAGTCCGGTCAGCGCGCCGGCGAGCGCGGGATCGCGAGGCGCGTCGGCTTCAACCGTCCTCGTAGGGTGACCTCCTCCTGCATCCCCCAGTGCTCGCGCTCCGGCGAGCCCGCCGCCAGTACGGCTACCTCCGAGGCGAGCACCCGCGAGGAGCGGTACTTGGCCAGCTCGGTCAGCCGCGCCGCCTCATTGACCGGGTCGCCGATCACGGTGTATTCAAACCTCTGCGCCGCACCGATATTGCCCGCCACCGCAGGGCCCGCGGACACCCCGATACCCAGATCGATACCGGTCATCGTGCTCAGCTCCGCTCGCAGCTGCCGCGCGGCGGCCAGCGCGGCGGCGGGGGCATGGGAATGCTCGAGCGGCGCACCGAACACCACGAGGGCCGCGTCGCCCTCGAACTTGTTGACCAGTCCACCGTGTTCCCCCACCACATCCACCACCACGCGAAAGAACTCGTTCAGCAGCCGTACCACTTCCGCGGGTGGACGACTGGCGGCCAGGTGCGTCGATCCGACCATGTCGATGAACAGCACTGCCACGTCGCGGACCTCGCCGCCCAGATTCGTCCCCGTCTCCAGCGCCTGGCGGGCGACTTCCTCCCCGACATGGCGGCCGAACAGATCGCGCAAGCGCTCCCGCTCTGCAACCCCGGCGACCATGCGGTTGAAGCCCTCCTGCAACAGTCCGACCTCGCTACTGTCGTACACCTGCACGGCGACGTCGGTTCGGCCCCGCTGCACCTCACCGAGCGCATTGCGCACCTGCTTGATCGGGTCGGCGATCGAGTTGGCCGCCAAGCTGGCGCCCAACAGACCCACCAAGAACGACAGGGACCCCACGAAGACCACCGACCAGGCGATGCTCCGCGCGTCAGCCTGGAAGGAGCCCGCGAGCTGCGAGGCGCAGATCACCAGAATTCCCGAAGTGGGCAGCGCGGAGGTGAGCCACCAGGTCAGCAGTACTCGGGTGGCTACACCGGGACTGTTGGTCTTGTCCGGCATGTTTGCCTTCAGCGCATCGGCGGCCACCGGACGCAGGCAGCGTTCGGCCAACAGGTACCCGACCGAGCAGGTTGCCGCCGCGCCCAGCACCACGCTGAGGGCAATGACCACCGCCAAGCGGTGCGACGCCGCCACGTTGAGCGAGACGAACAACACCCCGCCCACCGTCCACATCACGGCGTGCACGATGGCCTGCCGAAAGGGTGCCCGCAGCACCGCGCGCTGCTCCACCGCGGTCGGGGGGCCGCCGCGACGCCGCCAGGCGATCACCGGCCGCAGGATGCGTATTCCGACCAGAAACCCGATCACCACCGATAGCCCGAGGTAGCTGCCGAACAGCGCCAGATTCAGTGCCCGGGCGTACTGCACATCAGCAGCAGGCAGCGGGAGCACGTAACGGATGAAGATCATGAGGATCAGCGCGCCGGTGAGGTTGGCCAGCACCATGCTTGCCGTGTAGCCGGGCCACGGACTGCCCTTCAGCCGGCGCAGGCCCTGCGCGATCGTGGGCACTCGCTCACCGTAGTGGGCGCCCGCTGGTTAGGCTCCCTCCCCGTGACTGCCTCAGTACCCGCCTCGGACATGACCCCGTCCCGGGACAGCAAGGACAGCGTGAGCTGGGGTATCCGGGTGACCGCATCCTGGGCAGTCCGCATGCTGGTGATCGCGGGCGCGGTGTATCTGCTGTTTCGCTTGCTGAGCACCTTCGGGGTGGTCACGGTCCCGGTGGCGCTGGCGCTGCTCGGCTCGGCGTTGATGTCTCCGTTGGTGGGGTGGCTCCAACGCCACGGTGTTCCGCGGGCGCTGGCCACCCTGATCGCGATGGTGGGCGGCCTCGCCGTCGTCGCCGGCGTGTTGACCTTCGTGATCCAAGCGTTCATCAACGGACTGTCCGAGTTGCAGGACAAAGTGAGTGCCAGCATCAGCCAGGTGCAGCAGTGGCTGATCACCGGGCCGTTTCATCTGCGCCAGGAGGAGATCACCCAGGCCGGGAACAACCTCACCGGCAGCCTCAAGTCGCATACCAACGAGCTCACCGCCGGGGCGATCAGCACGGCCAGCACACTCACCGAGCTGCTGACCGCGGGCTTGCTCACCGTGTTCACGTTGATTTTCTTCTTGCACGGCGGACGGGAGATCTGGGAGTTCGTCATCAAGGTGGTGCCCGCCCATACCCGAAACAGGGTGGACGTCGCCGGGCACCGCGGGTTCGCCTCCCTGGTGGGCTATGTGCGGGCGACCGTGGCGGTGGCCGGGGTCGACGCGGTCGGCATCGGCATCGGCCTCGGGGCGCTGCAGGTGCCACTGGCGTTGCCGCTCGCCGCCTTGGTGTTCCTTGGCGCGTTCATCCCCATCATCGGCGCGGTGCTCACCGGGATCGTCGCGGTACTGGTGGCGCTGGTC
>JALYVL010000069.1 GCA_030853285.1 Actinomycetota bacterium
GGGTGACCGAGGCGAGCTCGGTGGCGGCCTTCCCGGTGAACGGGTTGTACACGTGGCCACCCCGAGCAGCGGTTCCCGAGGTCGCCATTCCCCCGGTGCGCCAGGTCACGACGTCGACGAGTTGGTCGCCGTGGTGCGGGTCGGCAATCCCGAGCCGCCACGGCGGTGCGCTGCTCTCGCGCACCAGCATGGTGATGTCGCCTGCTGCGTTGATGTAGTGATCGGAACCGTCCAGAGCGGACAGCAGTCCACCGGCGCCTTGTACGGCCCACCCCTTCACGATGCCGGTAGGGTCCAGCAGCCGGCCGCCGTGCGTGCTGACCTGCGGATCGAACCAGCCGTCGGTGCGCTGCGCCGCCTCCGTGCACAGCTCGAACACCTCCGTCAGCATCGGGTCGCAGGCCCTCAGCGCGAGCTCCTTGCGCCGGTGTCGGTTCAGCTCGGAGTCGGGTCGGTAGGTGCTGAACACCGCGTCGACGCGTCGCAGCCACGCAAACACATCGTCCACGACAGACTCAGTGGCGGGGGTTCGGACGGCGGGTCCTCGGAGCCGGACACTGATCGGCATGCCCATGATGTCCGCGTGCCAGGTCCGCTCGGGTGGGCCGGTCACCGGTGGGCAACATCCAGCGCCGCTTGCAGTGACTGGACGTAGCCGTCGCTGGTGTAGCTGGCGCCGCTGACGGCGTCGATGTTCGCGCTCTGGGCGGCGAGCACCTCGGCGTTCAGCATCGGCACCGCCTGACGATTGATCTGCACGTCGCGGCGCTGCGCGGTGGGGTACTGCACAGCATCGGCTGCGGTGACCTTGCCCTCGGACACCGTGATCTGCACCTGGACGGGTCCGTACTCGGTCTGCACGGTGGAGCCGTTGATCACCCTCGGTGCGCCGGCCTGCGGCTGAGCACTGCTCTGCGGCTGCGGGCTGACCGGAGGTTGACCCGCAGAGGGCGGCTGGACGGCGGCTGACGGGGCGGTCGTCGCGCCAGACACCACGCCTGCGCCGCTGGAGATGATGGTCTTGGCGGCGACGTCACCGCTGCCGGTGGACGTGCGGTAGCTGAACAGCAGCACGAGGACCGCCGCGGTGGAGGCGATGGTCAGGATGATGCGGCGCACGGGCGTTCCTCTCGTTCAGTAGTTGAAGTGTTCGCGGTGAATTTGGCGGTCCGGTACCCCTGCCGCGCGGGCCGCGTCACGGACCGACCGCATCCATCCGTCGGGTCCGCACAGGAACACGTCACTGCTGGCGATCTCGGGGGCCAGGCCGTGAAGCGTCGTGCGGGACTCGGCGAGGCCGGCAGGCAACCACCCGCCACGCGGATCTCGCGGACCAGGAAGGTGCTGCACGTGCACCCCGCGTCGCTGGGCCAGCTCAGTGATCTCGTGTGCGAGCAGTGCGTCCTGAGAACCGCTGGTGCGATGGATCAGCGTGGCCTCGCCGGGGCGGTAGTCGAGCTCTTCCAGCAGCGCCCGCATCGGGGTGATGCCGATGCCTGCGGCGATGAAGGTCAGCCGGTCTTGGGTACGCACGGCGGCAGTCAGCCGGCCGTAGGGACCCTCCATCAGGACGCGGGTACCGGGGGTGAGGGTGGCCAGCCGCGCGCTGCCCTCGCCGAGCGTCTTCGCCGTGATGCGCAGCCCTTCTGGGCCTGGCCGGGCGGAGAGCGAGAACGGGTGCGCGCGAGAGGAGCCGGGGCCGTCGATGAAGCGCCAGAGGAAGAACTGTCCGGCCCGGACGTCGAGCTGGTCGAGCTTGCGTCCCGCGAGGTGGACCGAGACCACCCCCGGTGACTCGGGCACCACTCGGGCGACCGTGAGCCGGTGGCGCCAGGAACGCCACAGCGGCAGGCCGATCCGGAAGACCAGCACACTCAACGCGACAGCGGCGTAGAGCGACCACCAGTAGGCGCGCGCCCACGCGTTGCCGATGAAGTCCGAACCCGTCCACACCTGGTGGGGCAGCGCGAGGCCCACGCCGAGGTAGGCGTAGAGGTGCAGCAGATGCCACGACTCGTAGCGCAAGCGTCGGCGCGCGGCGCGCAGCGAGGTCACCACCACCATGAGCAGCGCGGCGACCCCGGCAACCGCGAGCAGCATGCCTGGGTAGTTCCACACCAGATCCCAGGCTTGGGCGAGGACACCGGTCCGCGCAGAGCTGGCGTAACCGAGCGTAATGAGACCAATGTGGACGATCATGGCGGTGACCGAGCCGAAGCCCAGCCAGCGGTGCCAGCGGGCCAATCGGTCCTGCCCATAGCTCTGTTCCACCCAGGGGATCCGGGCCATCAGCGCCACCTGGACCAACATGGCGTCGGCGGTGAGCAGTCCCGCCAGGCGACCCGCGGCGGTCAGCTGGTCGCCCCTGCTCGCATTGAGGAGCTGATGAATACCTCCGCCGTGCACCCACAGGGCGAGCACGACGAGGACACTGGCGGCCACCACGTAGGCCAAACCGTCGCGCCACGTCGTGGGCGCGACGGCGCGGTCGGTCCTGCGGGCCACCGTGGTCATGTCAGCAATGATGCTCGGGTCTGCTGTGGAGAGCCTGTGAACATTGGCCGAGATCGGCGAAACCGGGGCCACCCCAGTCTCGCCAGCTCCCATCTGGACGATCTCGCCAGCTGCCGGCATCACGCTCAGCCCTGCATGCGGGGCAGCAGCACCCGGAAGGTCGCGCCCTGGCCGGGCTTGCTGTCCACGCTGACCGAACCACCGTGGGCGCAGATCAGGGCCGCCACTATGGACAGGCCCAGCCCGGTTCCGCCACTGGCCCGGGCGCGCGAGGAGTCCGTGCGGTAGAAGCGTTCGAACACGCGGCTCGCGTCCTCGCCGGACAGCCCCGGCCCGTTGTCGGCGACCTCGAGCACCACCTGCTCGGCAAGCGTGCCAACCCGTACCGTCACTGCGGTGTCCCGCGGTGTGTGGGTGAGGGCGTTGGTCACCAGGTTGCTCAGCACCTGCCGTAGGCGCCCCTCATCGCCCATCACCTCGGGAGTGCCGGGGCCCTCGAGCACCTCCAGCCGGATGACCCGTTGTGGAGCCACGGCCTTGGCATCGTGCACGGCGTCGCTGGCGACCGTCAGCAGATCGACCGGTTCCCGCTCCAGGGGGCGTTGCGCATCCAGGCGGGCCAGCAGCAGGAGGTCCTCCACCAGCAGCCCCATCCGGGCGGACTCGCTCTCGATCCGCCCCATCAGGCGCTGCACCGCAGCTGCATCTGAGGCCGCGCCCTGTCGGTAGAGCTCGGCGAAGCCGCGGATCGTCGTCAACGGCGTCCGTAGTTCGTGGCTGGCATCGCCGACGAACCGGCGCATCCGTTGCTCCGAGGTCTTGGCGGCATCCTCCGACGCCGCCGAGGCATCGAAGGCCACCTGGATCTGGGTGAGCATTCCGTTCAGCGCCACCGAAAGACGGCCTACCTCGGTGCGGTTGCTCCGATTGGGGACGCGGCGGTGCAGGTCACCGGAGGCAATGGCCGCGGCGGTCGTCTCCACTTCGGCCAACGGTCGCAGGCTGCGCCGCACCACCAGGTAGCCGAGCACGGCCAGCAGCAGCAGCACGGCCAACCCGATGCCGACCTGAAGCAGCACGAGGCGGTGCACGGTAGAGCTGGCGTCGGCCAGACTCGCCGCGACGGCGACCATGCCGATGCTGCCGTCGGTGAGCGTCGCCGGCACCGTCACCACTCGCCATTCCGGGCCGCCGCCCACCGATCCGACGGTGAACGGGTTCATCGACGGTGGGCCGAGGGACTTGAGCCTCGGTACGGGCTGCCCCGGCGTCGGGTCGTCCAAGACCTGCTGGGTGTTGCCCTGAGCATCGAGGATGGCCACGTAGTAGCGGCTCGGTGGCCGCGGCCCACGGGGGTCGGCGCGCGCGAAGCCGGGTTGGTCCAACCGACGCACGAACGAACCCGCGTCCTGCGTCAGCTGTGCGTCGGTGCGTTGGACGAGGTAGTCGTTCAGTGCCCGGTTGGTCGCGACCGCAGAGGCCAACAAGCCCAGGGTGACCAAGGACAGCAGTGCGGCGACGAGCGTCACCCGCAGCGGCACTCCTTTGGACTGCGGGGCTGTGCTCACCTCCGGGGCTGGCGCAGCACGTACCCCACGCCGCGCAGGGTCTGGATCAGCCGCGGCTCGCCGGTGTCCACCTTGCGGCGCAGGTAGGACACATAGGACTCGACCACGTTCATCTCGCCGCCGAAGTCGTAGTTCCAGACGTGGTCGAGGATGCGCGGCTTGCTGAGCACCGTGCCCGCGTTGGCCATCAGGTAGCGCAGCAGCTTGAACTCCGTCGGCGAGAGGGTGACCAGCTCCCCTGCCTTCCACACCTCGCGGGTGTCGTCGTCCAGCTCGATGTCCGCGAAGGTCATCCGCGAGGAGCTCGGTAGGTCCTCCAGCGCCCCGCTGCGGCGCAGCACCGCCCGGATCCTCGCGACCACCTCCTCCAGGCTGAACGGTTTGGTCACATAGTCGTCTCCGCCGAGGGTCAACCCGGTGATTTTGTCCTCGACGGCGTCACGGGCAGTCAGAAAAAGTGCGGGGCAGCGCATTCCGTCGGCACGCAACCGGCGCAGCAGTCCAAAGCCATCCATCCCGGGCATCATGACGTCCAGCACCACCAGATCCGGCCGGAAGGTGCGGGCGACGTCGAGGGCCTGCATGCCGTCGGGCGCGGTCGCCACCTCGAAGCCGACGAAGCGCAGGCTGGTGCTCAACAGATCCACGATGTTCGGCTCGTCGTCGACCACCAGGATCCGTGCCTCGGCCACCCTCGGTGCTCCCGTCCGCTCTTGCGCTACCACTGCCTGCATGAGGACATCCTGAACCCTGCTGCTGTGCGGTGTCTGCAGGTTGGCTGTGAACTCGCTGTGCCCTAGATGCCGAAGGCGGCCCGCAGCGACGGTGCCGACGCAGCCTCGCGCAGCGGACGGGTCTGGCTGAGCTCGGCGAAGTAGCGGCTCAGCGAGTAGTGGGTGAGGGCCACGGCGCTGACGACATGGTTGAGCTGCGGCGCGATGACCGTGGTGAGCACGGTGTTGGGCCCGGAGTTGTCGTCCTCGTCGAAGGTGACGACGATCGCGAGCTGCCCGGAGCGGTAGTCGGGACCGCCCATCAGTACGGGCATCCACTGCCGGAGCCAGTCGTCGGCGGTGCCGAGCGAGCAGTCGTGCGCGTCGTGGCACAGGTCTGGAATCAGCTCACCGACCGTGGGCAACGATCCGGCATCGACGTCCGTGCGGAGAGCGCCGGTGGAGGTCGTGCCCGCGGGCACGTCGAAGCGCTGGCAGTTGGCCCGGGATGGCGGGTCGGCGAAGTAGGCCCAGGCGTTGTGCTTGACGGCGTAGCGACCGGAGGGCTGCTGAGCGCACGGGGTGGGCATCGCCTCGGCGTAGGTCTTGGCGCTGCGGCCCGCGGCCAGTGCACTGTCGAAGATGCTGTCGCCGGCGATCGGATGGCTGGTGGGCGGGTTGTCGTCGGTGACACCGAACGTCGAGCCGCCGGCCAGCGCCAGATAGTTCGGCAGTGAGGGGTGCGCGACCGCCTGGTATGCGGTGGTGTGGCCGTAGGCGTCGGCGAAGGCAGCCAGGTACGGCATCTGCTGCAACGCCGAGGTTTCGGTGTGGTTCTCCTCGACGATGACGAGCACTTTGGTGGGTGATACGCCCGCGCTGACCGACGGCCGCGGTGGCAGCGCGCCAGCCGGGACGGCAGGTGTGCTGGAGGGGCTGCAGCCGGCCAGCGTGAGCGCCGCGACGACGAGCAGCGCGGCACGGCAGGCCGTCGGCGAGGTCACATGGCCGAAGGTAGCCCCAACAGCTCGGTCCGGTCGTCAGCGTCGTCGGGGTCGAACTCGTCGGGCGGCTGACCGAACAGGAAGGCGACCTTCTCGGAATCCATACCGGCGATGGTAAGGGCCACGCCCCCGTCCCTGTCGAGCCTCGACAAACTGTGGTTCCCCAGCACTCGGCAGCCCCAGTTTGTCGATGGTCGGCGAGCACTGTGCCGCGGTCGGCAGCCGATACCGCCCCGCAGCGAGCAAACCCCGGAGTAGGGCGGTGCGCTGCCCGTGCTGACACGATGGGTGCATCGACCTGGGAAGGACGCCTTATGGCAAATCAGCTGGCAAACTCGAGCAGCCCGTACCTGCTGCAGCACAAGAACAATCCGGTGCACTGGCAGGAGTGGTCGCCCGCCGCCTTCGCCGAGGCGCGCGAGCGGGACGTGCCGGTACTGCTGTCCATCGGGTACTCCGCCTGCCACTGGTGCCACGTGATGGCGCACGAGTCCTTCGAGAACCCCGAGATTGCGGCTCAGATGAACGCGGGCTTTGTGTGCATCAAGGTGGACCGCGAGGAGCGGCCGGACCTCGATGCGGTGTACATGGACGCGACCGTGGCGATGACCGGTCAGGGCGGCTGGCCGATGACGTGCTTCCTCACCCCGGACGGCGAGCCTTTTCACTGCGGCACCTACTTTCCGCCTACACCCCGGCACGGCATGCCGTCGTTTCCGCAGCTGCTGGCCGCCGTCAGCGATGCCTGGACCAATCGCCGGGCCGAGGTGCTGAAAGCCGGCTCCTCAGTGGTGGCGGAGCTGGAGCGCGCCGCCGGGTCGCTGCCGGCAGGTGCGGTCGATGCGGGCGTGCTCGATGCGGCAGCGGCCGCGGTGGTGCGGGACGTCGACCCGCAGCACGGCGGTTTTGGCGGGGCGCCCAAGTTCCCGCCGACCATGGTGCTGGAGGCACTGCTACGCCACTACGAGCGCACCGGGTCCGACCATGCGCTGGTCGTGGTGGTGCGCACCGCGGAGGCCATGGCGCGGGGCGGTATCCACGACCAGCTGGCCGGTGGGTTCTCCCGCTACTCCACCGACGCCGCCTGGGTGGTGCCGCACTTCGAGAAGATGTTGTACGACAACGCATTACTCCTTCGGATGTATGCGCACCTGTACCGCGTCACCAATGCGGCACCAGCTCTGCGCGTCACCGAGAGCACGGCGACGTTTCTGCTCAGC
>JALYVL010000070.1 GCA_030853285.1 Actinomycetota bacterium
TTGTTCGGCGACCTGGTGGCCCTGGAGCAGTACCGACGCGGCTTGCTCGAGCAGACCAACGGCGAGCAATGAGCGAGCGAAGCGACGTGGGGGTGTGACAGTGAGCGAGCGAAGCGACGTGGGGGTCGGGCAGTGAGTCTCCTCGACCGGCTGCTCCGGCGAGTGCCGGTGCCCGCAGGGGCGGTGGGACTGTTGGAGGCGCAGGAGGATGTGCTGGCGGTGACGCCACTGCGCGAGGGTCACTTGGTAGCCACCCGCCTGGGGGTGTGGGCGCCGGGCGCCGACGGACCGACGCGGTTGCCGTGGCACCTGATCAGCAAGGCGAGCTGGAGCGGCACCGCGCTCACCCTGGTGGTGGCCGAAGAGACCGGGACTGCGGGTACGGCGGTGCTGTTGGCCGACGTGCAGCGGCGGGAGTACGCCTTGGACGAGCCGGGTCGGCTTCCGCAGGTCGTGCAACAACGGGTCACCGACAGCATCCGTTCTGCCCATCACCGCGGACTACCGGGCGGCGGGGCATGGTTTGTGCAGCGCCGCGTATCCGGGGTCGACGGAGTCGTCCTGCAGGTCCGCGTCGATCCCGGCACCGACGCCGAGGTGGTGGCCGAGGTTGCGGCTGCGGTGGCCGAGCAGCTTCCTGGCGGACGCTGATGTGGGATCCGAGTGCGTATCTGCACTTCGCGGATTACCGCGAGCGGCCGTTTCACGAGCTCCTCGTCCGCGTCGGTGCACAATCCCCGCGCCGTGTCGTCGACGTGGGCTGTGGGCCGGGCACGTTGACGCCGGTGCTGGCGCAGCGTTGGCCGGACGCCGCAGTGGAGGCCTTCGACTCCTCGCCGGAAATGGTGGCCGCGGCGCGGGGACACGGCGTGGATGCGACCGTCGGCGACGTGCACACCTGGACTCCGGGCGCAGACGTCGATGTGGTGGTGTGCAATGCCGTGTTGCAATGGGTGCCCGAACATCTCGAGGTGCTGACGCGCTGGGCGCAGTCGTTGGGCTCCGGGGCGTGGCTGGCGGTGCAGGTGCCGGGCAATTTCCGTGAGCCGTCCCACGCGCTCACCCGCGAGCTCGCCGGAGAGCCGCAGTGGCGGAACCAGCTCGACGGCGTACTGCGGGGCCCCGATGCCGTGCACGAACCGCAGCAGTACGCCGAGCGCTTGCTCGAGCTGGGCTGCACGGTCGATGTGTGGGAGAGCACTTACCTGCAACGACTGCCCGGCACGGACCCGGTGCTGCGGTGGATCACCGGGACCGCGCTTCGTCCGGTGCGCGCGGTGTTGGGAGACGCCGACTGGGCGCTGTTCACCGAACAGCTGGCGCCGATGCTGCGGGAGGCCTACCCGGAGTCCGCGCTCTCCGGGGCGAGCGGCGGCGGTGCCTGTATGCCGTTTCGGCGTATCTTCGTGGTCGCCCGAACCGGGGCACACTGAGGTGTTCCCCGCCCTTGGGCCGATTCCCACGCATGCGCTGTTCGTCGCGCTCGGCGTACTCGCCGCGGTCGTGGTGTTTCTGCTGGAAGCGCGCAGGCGCCACCAGACCGACGACAAGATCGCCTACGTGGTCCTCGGCGCGCTGATCGGAGGCGCCGTGTTCATGCGTTTGGGCACCTGGATGCAGCACCTCGACCTGCGGCAGAACGCCTCCCTGGTGGAGCAGTGGCTCTACGGCAACCGCAGCATTCTCGGTGGGCTGTTCGGCGCGTGGCTCGGGGTGCACATCGCGAAGAAGCTGGTGGGCTACCGCGTGCGGACCGGCGACTTGTTCGCCCCCGCTGTCGCGCTGGGGATGGCGATCGGCCGGATCGGCTGCCTGCTCACCGAGCTACCGGGTACACCGACGGGCTCGTCGTACGGCATCACCCTGAGTCCTGCTGCTGCCGAGCGACTCGGGAGCACGCCAGGCGTCGCGCTGCACCCGTCGTTCGTATACGAGATCGTGTTCCACGCAACGGCCTTCGCCGTCATCTGGTTCTGGCTACGGCACCGTCTGCTGGCCCCGGGCGAGACGCTGACCCTCTATCTCGCCGCCTACGGAATTTTCCGCTTTTTCGTGGAGTTCGTCCGCGGCAATGAGGTGGTATGGGAGGGTTTGACCAAATCGCAGCTATTCCTGCTGGTGACGGTGCCACTGATCCTGGCGCGGGTGTGCTGGCAGGTGCGTCAAGGCCGCTACCAACTCGCGCCCGTGGAGCCTGCATGAGTTACTACCCGCCCGCTCCACCGCCTCGACCACCGTTTCCGCCGCCCTTTCGCGCCGGACCGCCCGGGCCGCCGAAGAAGACCTGGACCGGGCGAATCCTGCTCGGGGTGTTGATCACGGTCGGCGCCACGCTGCTGGGGGCACTGGGTTTTCTCGTCCCCGGCAGCAACGGCGGCCTGATCGGTCTCGGTCTACTGGTACCGGTGGTGTGCCTGGTGGTCGGCATTGTCCTGGTGTGCATCGAGTCCACGCGGCCCTGGGGCCTCGGCATGATCATCGGTTTCTTCGTGATGCTCGTCGTCGGCGCGGGGGCCTGCGTGGCCTTGATCACCGGCCTCAACTCGACGAACGGAGCCCTATGAGTGCCGGGATGCCCTTACGGGACTACCGAATCCACCGCTACGTCAACGCGTTCTGTCCGCAGTGCCACGACGAAAAGCCGATGCGGCCGCTGACCGAGGTGCGCAGGCTCTCAGGGTGGCTCGCGGTGCGCGACCAACAGGTGTGGCTGGAGCGGGGATGTCCGGAGCACGGCTTGGTGCGCACGCTCTACGACGAGTCCGCGGAGATCCTGTCCTATCTGGAGCAATGGACCGCTCCGACCAAGGTGCACCAGCCCGACGCCACGGGCAACTTCGCGCCGGTACCGGCGGCGTATGCGAATGGGCTGCCGGAGATGCAGACCCAGCACACCTGCATCCTGCTGGCCGATATCACCGACCACTGCAACCTGCGCTGCCCCACCTGCTTTGCAGAGTCCGGGCCCGCGCTGGCCTCGGTGGCTCCGTTGGAACAGGTACTGGCCTCGGTGGATGCGCGCCTGGCCCGGGAGAACAACCGGATCGACGTGCTGATGTTGTCCGGGGGCGAGCCGACGCTGTACCCGCGGCTGGCCGAGCTGCTCGACGAGGTGACTGCGCGCCCGGTGATACGAATCCTGATCAACAGCAACGGTTTACGCATTGCCACCGACGACGCGCTGCTGGCCTTGTTGCAGCGTCACCGGGAGCGGGTCGAGGTGTACCTGCAGTACGACGGCGAGAGCGCGCAGGCATCGACCCATCACCGGGGGGCGGACATCCGTCAGTTCAAACAGCGGGCGCTGGAACGGCTTTCCGGGGCCGGGATCTTCACGACGTTGACGATGACCGCGGCCTTGGGGGTCAACGACGACGAGATCGGCGCCGTACTGCAGCGCGGCCTGGACACGCCCTACGTCGGTGGCGTCACCATTCAGCCCGTCTTCGGCTCCGGCCGGAGCGCAGGCATTGACCCGATAAAGCGGCTGACGCACACCGGAGTGTTGGCCCGGCTCGCGGAACAGACTGCCGGGCAGGTGAGTTGGCGCGATCTCACCGCCCTGCCCTGCTCGCACCCACACTGTTGCTCGGTGGGGTACCTGTTGCGGGATGACGGTGGAAAATGGCAGTCCCTGACCGCTCTGATCGGGCACGACGAGCTCAAGGCGTGGCTCGACCTGGAGCCGGAGACGATCGCGAACCGCATCGCCGACGACGCCATCCCCGTGGTGATGAAGGGGATCGTGAAGGACTCGCTGCTGGGGCTGCTCAGCGAGCAGTCCTCGTTGTCGCACCCGAAGATCGGCAGCATCTGGAAGGACATCTGCGAGAACTGCGACCTGGGGATCGCGACAATGACCAAGTTGGTCGCGTCGTCGCTGCCGGGGCAGCAGAAGCGGCTGCGGGCGATGCTGGGGGAGCGGGTGCTGCGGGTGACCGTCAAGCCGTTCATGGACATGTCCACGATGATCGAGGAGCGGCTCACCCAGTGCTGCGTGCACGTGGCCACCGTCAACGCGGAGACGGCCGCGCACCAGTGCGCGCCGTTCTGCGCTGTGCAGGCGTGGGCGCCACTGGCGCAGGGACGACTGTCGACGGCGGCGGGCTCGTGAGCTCCACTGCGGCCGCAGAGCCGGATGCCGAGGCCCGACCGTACGACCCGTTGCAGCTCTGCGTCTTTGCCACCATCTCGCTGCTCGGTTGGTTGCTGGGTCCGGTGGCGTTGGTGGTCTTCGCGGTGCTGGGCTTCGTCGGGTATTGGAAAGCGCGCCGAGCGGGTCTGCTGACGTCGAAGTGTTTCTTGCGCGACACCCGGTTGGTGCTCGGCTACCTCGCGGTACTGGCGGTGGCGGGTACCGCAGGTGTGGTGGTGGGGTTTTTCTAGCGGCGAGGTACGTACACGGTGCGCTCGGCGTCGATCGGCTCGAACTTCTGCTGCGTGCTCAGCGCCTCCGACAACCGCTCACGGGCCACGCCGGCCAACTTCTTCGTCGTGGGGCTGTTGGCGATGCGCTGGTAGTTCTTGCTGATCTGCTCGTAGCGCCTGCGGCCGGCCTTGGTGCCCATCACGTAGCCGGTCGCGGCCCCGATCACGAAACCGATCATTCTTCACGCACTCCTCTTCGCGGCGAACCCTGGGCACCCATCTTGCCGTACGGCGCGACGGGCAGCCGGGCGGGCGGTCAGCGGCTGCCGGATTGGGAAGCGGCGCAGAGCGTGCGCTAGGCTTGCGCACCGTCGCCTCACCCGCGTTGGAGGAGGCGGCTGCGGTCCCCTGTAGCTCAATTGGCAGAGCAGCCGACTGTTAATCGGCAGGTTACTGGTTCGAGTCCAGTCGGGGGAGCAGCACAGCGTTTCACCAGCGGGAACTCACCGCGCGGGGCAGTAGCTCAGCTGGTTAGAGCAGCGGACTCATAATCCGCCAGCCGTCGGTTCAAGTCCGACCTGCCCCACTTCGGCAAGGTCACGCGGTGGTGATGACGACCTTGCCGCGTGTGTGGCCTTCCTTGACCGCCGCCAGTGCGGCGCCCGCCTGCGCCAACGGATACGTCTGCGCGATCTCCACCTGCAGCGCACCGTCGGCGACCAGCTGCAACAAGCGGGCGAGCATCGCGGAGTCGGGGTGCACAAAGACGTAGGTACCGCCGAGCTTCTTCACCGTGTCGGCCTCGATCACCGAAGCCACGCGCCCGCCCGCGCGCAGCAACTGCGGCGTGGCAGCCAGCGCGTCACCGCCCACGAGGTCGATCACAACGTCCACGCCGGCGTCGGCCACAGCACGGACGTTGTCCACCAGACGCTCGCCATAGCTCACCGGCTCCGCGCCCAGGCTGCGCACGTAGTCGTGGTTGGCCTCGCTGGCGGTACCGATCACCTTCGCGCCCCGCAACACCGCCAACTGGACCGCAAACGACCCGACACCGCCGGAGGCGGCGTGCACCAGCACGGTGTCACCGCTGTTTACCCGAGCCGCGTCGAGCAACTGCTCCGCCGTCATCCCGGCCAAGGGGAGCGCGCCTGCGACGGTCAGCTCGACGCCGCTCGGGATGATCGCCAGCGCCCGCCGGGGGACGGCCACCTGCTCGGCAAAGGTGCCGTGTTCGACGCTGTCCTTGCGCGCGTAGGCGGCTACCCGAGCACCGACTGCCACATCGGTGATAGCAGGCCCGACCGCGGTCACCGTCCCCGAGACGTCCCAACCGGGAATCATCGGCAGATGTGTGGGTATGGCGCCCTGCAGGCCGCCGGAGACAATCTTCCAGTCCACGGGGTTGACGCCGGCCGCCGCGACCTCGACCAGTACGGCATCTGGGCCCACGAGCGGCTGCTCGACGTCTGCGACCTCGACCACGTCGGGATCACCATAGGCACGTACTACTGCAGCTCTCATGCCTGTACCAACGGCGGCCGCGAGCACCGCATTCCACGCCGGGCGGGTCAGAAGCCCACGACCGGCGCCACCCCGAAGTTGTTGAACAGGTCTGGGTCCGCAGCACTCGGTGGCGCAAAAGCGAGCAGCGCGCCAAGTGGACCGTCCGCCCGGAGTGTCACCGTGTAGGACTTCGACTGTCCGGCAGGCAGTAGCGGTGTGGTGAAGTCGGTGCCGGCACCATCGGTCGCCGTGCCCGCGCCTCGGTTGAGGACGGTGAAGGCGCCGAGGGGCACTAGGCTGGCGGTCGTCGCCGCCGCGCTGGCGGGCCCGTGGTTGGTCACCGTCACCGTGGCCTGGAGGTTCTGACCCGGGGGTGTGTGCAAGGGAGCGCTCACGCTCACCTGCAGGTCAGCGACGGCAGGCTTGATCACCGGGGTACTGCCGCCGACGAGTGCGGCCAACGCCTTCGCGTCGGAGTGGAAGCGGTTGAGGTCCACCGGCGCCTGGACACCGGCGATGCGGCCGGCGTCGGTGTACTGCCAGAAGGTCCACGAGTCCCAACCACCGAACATCGCCGGCTGCGCGGCATCGGTGTAGTTGGCCACCCATGCCGGGTAGCGGGCGAACTGCCTGGTGCTGGCCAGGTAGCCCGACCAGTACCAGTTGGCCGCGTAGACGATGGGGGTGCGGCCGGTCAGCTGTTGCACCGTGTCCAGCCAGCGCTGGGCCCAGTTGATCAAGTCTGTCGGGTTCAGCCCGCTGAGCGTGTCCTCGTAGTCGAGCGCCGGTGGCAGGTTGCCGACCTTCGCGTAGTCGCCGAGGGTCTGCACGTAGTACCGGGCCTGGGTGACGGCGGAGGCGTACCGGTCGCCGAGGGGGTTCACCGAGGGGCGCGCGTAGTGGTAGGTGCCCAGGTACATCCCCGCCGCCTTCACCGCACGGGCGTCGTCGGCGAAGTACGGGTTGACGTAGTTTCCGGGGTTGCCCTCCGTGGCTTTGATGAAAGCGAAGGATTGCCC
>JALYVL010000071.1 GCA_030853285.1 Actinomycetota bacterium
CCCGCCGTGTGGGCGCGACTTCGGTGACATCAAGGTCGACCACCAACAATCCGGGCTCGGCGCCGAGCCGGTCGAGCACCACGCCGGTCGGGGACACCACCAGGCTGTGCCCCACCCCCGTCGGCGCCTTCCCCCGGCCATGACCAGGATCGGCCTGCCCGCACGCCGCGATGAACGTCGTCGAGTCCAGTGCCCGGGCGCGCGCCAGCAGCTCCCACTGCTCCACCTTCCCCGGCCCCGCACCCCAGGACGCCGCCACCACGATCAGGTCCGCGCCCTGGTCCGCCATCAGCTGGTACATCCCCGGGAAGCGGATGTCGTAGCAGGTGCTCAGCCCGACGCGGACGTTCCCGATCTCGACAAGCACGGGCGCGGACCCGGGCGCCACCGTCCGCGACTCGGTGAACCCGTAGGCGTCGAACAGGTGCACCTTGTCGTAGTGCTCGTCCAGCATGGGCCCGACGGCCAGCAGGGTATTGAACACCCGTCCGTCGTCTGCGGGCGTGAACATGCCGGCGATGATGCCCAGGTCGGCAGTTTCGGCCAGCTCCCGGACGCCATCGGCCCACGGGCCGTCGAGCGGCTGCGCGACCGGACCGAGCGGCACCCCAAAGCGGCACATCGCGGCCTCGGGGAACACCACCAGCTCCGCCTCGGCATCCGCGGCCTGCTCGACGTAGGAACCCATGGCGCGCAGGTTCTCCGCCGGGTCGGGGCCTGAGGACATCTGCGCCAGCGCGATCCGCACGCTCAGTCCTGCACCCGCGCCATGGCCAACACATCCAGGGCGGCGTCCAGTTGCTCCTCGCTGAGCCGGTCCGGCACATGTCCCCGCTCCAGCACGACCTCGCGGATCGTCTTGCGCTCCTTCAATGCCTGCTTGGCGACCGCAGCTGCCTCCTCGTACCCGATCGCCGAGTTCAACGGGGTGACAATGGACGGTGAGGACTCCGCCAGTTCCCGGCAGTGCTCCTCGTCGGCCTCGGTGCCCTCGATGCAGCGGTCGGCCAGCAGCCGGGACGCGTTGGACAACAGTCGAATCGACTCCAGCAGGTTTCGGGCCATCACCGGGATTTGGACGTTGAGCTCGAAGGATCCCGACGCCCCGGCCCAGGCGATCGCGGCGTCGTTCCCGACGACCTGTGAGCACACCTGCAGGGTGGCCTCCGGGATCACCGGGTTCACCTTGCCGGGCATGATCGAGCTGCCCGGCTGCAGGTCGGGCAGCCGGATCTCCCCGAGCCCGGTGCGTGGCCCCGAGCCCATCCAGCGCAGGTCATTGCAGATCTTGGTCAGCGACACGGCGAGTACCCGCAGCGCCCCTGAGGCCTCGACCAGCCCGTCGCGGGCCGACTGTGCCTCCACGTGGTCCACGGCCTCGCTCAAAACCTCGACCCCGGTGGCGTCCCGCAACGCCGAGACCACAGCGGCCCCGAAACCGTCCGGCGCATTCAGCCCAGTGCCGACGGCCGTACCACCGATCGCGAGCTCGCCCAGGTGCGGGAGCACCGCGTGGACCCGTTCGATCCCGAGCGCGATCTGTCGGGCGTAGCCCCCGAACTCCTGACCCAGGGTGATGGGCACGGCGTCCATCAGGTGCGTGCGCCCCGACTTGACCACGTCCCGCCACTGCTGCTGCTTGCCCACCAGGGTCGCTTGCAGATGCTCCAGAGCCGGAATCAGCTCGGTGACCGCCGCCTCGGTCGCCGCCAGGTGCGTGGCCGTGGGGAAGGTGTCGTTGGAGGACTGCGAGGCGTTGACGTGGTCGTTGGGGTGCACCTGCACGCCCGACTTACTCGCGAGGGTTGCAATAACCTCGTTGGCGTTCATGTTCGAGCTGGTGCCCGAGCCGGTCTGGAACACGTCGATGGGGAACTGGTCGTCGTGTTGGCCGGCGGCGATCTCGTCGGCCGCCGCGGCGATCCCCCCCGCCTGCTCGTCGGTGATGATGCCCAGCTGGGCGTTCACCCGCGCGCACGCCCCCTTGAGCAACCCGAGTGCCCGGATTTGTGCCCGCTCGAGCCCGCGCCCGCTGATCGGGAAGTTCTCCACGGCGCGTTGGGTCTGCGCCCGCCACAGCGCGTCGACAGGGACGCGCACCTCACCCATCGTGTCGTGCTCGATCCGGTACTCACCCTGCTGTTCGTCAGTCATGGCTAGGACACTGCCATGCGACCTTGCCGCTGTGCACATTTCTCTGCACCAGGTGGCGTGCACGTCGGAGGCGTTGCCTAGTGTGAGGCGGCACACCGCCGATGCGAGGAGAAGCCGTGACCGAGACGACGTGCGACCTGGTGGTGGTCGGCGCGGGACCTGCCGGCCTCTACGCCGCTTACTACGCGGGTTTTCGCGGGTTGACGGTGGCCATCGTGGACACGCTGCCCGAGCCCGGGGGGCAGGTCACCGCGATGTACCCGGAAAAGATGATCTTCGACGTCGGGGGCTTCGCCGCCATCAAGGGTCGCGACCTGGTGACCGGACTGGTGGAGCAAGCCGGGCAGTACAAGCCGACCTACCTGCTCGGCCGCCAAGCGGTGCGCCTGACGCCCGAGGGCGACGGCGGCTACACCGTCGAGCTTGCCGACGGTGCCACCGTGCAGACGCGTTCGATCCTCATCACCGGCGGCCTGGGCACCTTCACCCCGCGGCCGCTGCCTGCCGGGCAGGAATGGGCCGGGCGGGGATTGGTGAACTTCGTGCCCGCCCTGGCCGCGCACGCCGGCCAGGACGTGGTGGTCATCGGCGGCGGCGACTCCGCCTTCGACTGGGCTCTTGCCCTGCACCCGGTGGCCAAGAGCGTCACCTTGGTACACCGGCGCGCCAAGTTCCGTGCGCACGCCGGAACGGTCACCGCCGTGCAAGGGCTGGGCATCGATCTGATCACCGACGCCCAGGTCAAGGAGCTCCGAGCGGGCACCTCCGGGGAACTGGCTGAGGTGGTCGTGGAGGTCGACGGCGCGCTGCGCACCCTGCCCGCCCAAGCGGTGATCGCCGCGTTGGGCTTCACCGCCGACCTCGGGCCGCTCACCGAGTGGGCGCTGGAGATCGACCGGCGCCAGATCGTCGTCGACTCGCACATGCGCACCGCCCGGCCACTGATCTACGGCGCCGGCGACATCGTCACCTACCCCGGCAAGGTCAGCCTCATCGCCACCGGCTTCGGTGAGGCGGCAACGGCCGTCAACAACATCGCCGTCGAGCTCGACCCGTCCGCGCACCTGTTTCCCGGGCACAGCTCCAACGAGGGCTAGATCAGGGGAGCGGCCGGTTGCCGTCGTCGATGAGACTGTCGAAGTCGACGCTGGAGTACTCCCGCAACTTGGTGAGCCGGTGGTAGCCGTCGATCATGCGCACGGTGCCGGACTTGGAGCGCATGACGATGGATTGGGTGGTGCAGCCCCCGCCCTGGTAGCGCACCCCACGCAGGAGATCACCGTCGGTGATGCCGGTGGCGCAGAAGAACACGTTGTCCCCGGACACCAGGTCCTCGGTGGTCAGTACGCGCGAGAGGTCGTGCCCGGCATCGAGTGCCCTGCCCTTTTCGACGTCGTCGGTGGGGGCCAGGCGCCCCTGGATGGCGCCACCCATGCAGCGCATGGCCGCCGCCGCGATGATGCCCTCCGGCGTGCCGCCGATACCGAGGAGCATGTCCACCCCGGAGTCGGGACGGCACGCAGCGATGGCGCCGGCCACATCACCGTCGGAGATGATGCTGATCCGGGCCCCGGCGTCGCGGACCTCGCGCATCAGCCGCTCGTGACGGGGACGGTCCAGGATGCAGACGGTGACGTCGGAGACGCTCGCGCCCTTGGCCTTGGCCACCCGCTTGATGTTCTCGGCCACCGGCGCGGTGATGTCGATGACGTCGGCGGCTTCGGGTCCGACCGCGATCTTCTCCATGTAGAAGACGGCAGACGGGTCGAACATCGCACCGCGGTCGGCCACGGCCAGCACCGCGATCGCATTGGGCATGCCCTTGGCCATCAAGGTGGTGCCATCGATGGGGTCGACGGCGACGTCGCAGTCGGGCCCGTCACCGTTGCCGACCTCCTCGCCGTTGAACAGCATCGGCGCCTCATCCTTCTCACCCTCGCCGATCACCACCACTCCACGCATGGACACCGACCCGATGAGCATGCGCATGGCGTCGACAGCGGCCCCGTCGCCGCCGTTCTTGTCCCCGCGGCCGACCCAGCGGCCGCCGGCCATCGCCGCCGCCTCCGTCACCCGGACGAGCTCCATCGCCAGGTTGCGGTCGGGGGCTTCGCGCCGTCGATTCGTGCTCGGCAAATGCTCGGTCGGGTTGGTCACTGAGGGCCTCCTGGTCGGCGTTCGGCGCGCGTCTGCGCCTTGATTCTCGCAGAGATCACCCGCGGGGTCCGCACCCTGGGCGATTGGGCGCGACGGCGGTGGGACAATAAGACCTGTGCCCACCGACAAGCCACGTCATCTGCAGTCCTCCAGGGACATGTTCTTGACGATGGTCCCGTTGGTGCTGATCGTGCTGGCGCTCGCCGGGTTGGCCCGGGCCTGCAGCTTCAGCCCCGGCGGCCCGAGCGCGAGCGCACCCCCGAGTGTGGACGCCGGGGCTGCGCTGTCGGCGGACGCGGCGACGGTGAGCTTCCCGTTGCGCGCTCCGGCGCTGCCTGCTGGTTGGGTCTCCAACTCCGGGAACCGGCACACCGCGGGCGGCGCTCAGGGCGGGGTGGTCGAGGACACCGGATGGATCAGCCCCGCGGGCCGGTACCTACGGCTCGCGCAGAGCAGTGCCAGCGCGGATGCCCTGGTGGCCGATGAGCTGCAGGGCCGACGAGCGGTGTCGGGCAAGGCCCAGGCCGGCGGTCGGGACTGGACGGTCTACGCCCAGCAGGACGCGGAGACCGCGTGGGTGGCCGATCTGGGTGATGTGCGCCTGCTCATCACCGGCAGCGGCAGCCAGGACGAGTTCACCACGCTGGCCATGGCCACCGGGCGGGCGATACCTCTTTCGCGCTAATTCGGCGGCGTCTGCGCGGCGTTGGCCAGCGCGTTCTCCACGCGGGTCCGCGCTCCGGCCAGGTGCTCGTCACAGCGGGCGGCCAGTGCTTCCCCGCGTTCCCACAACGCCAGGGACGCGTCCAGGTCGAGGCCGCCCTGCTCGAGCGCCCGGACCACCTCCACCAGCTCATCGCGTGCCTGCTCATACCCGAGCTCAGCCGGTGGTGTGGTCATTGCTCTGCCTCCGTCACTACCGTCGCGTGCACCGCCCCGTCGGCCACCCGTATCCGCAGGCCGGCGCCCGGCGGTGCCTCGGCTGTTGCGCGCACCACGTGGACGTCGGCGCCGTTCACCCGCTGCACCACGGCGTAGCCGCGGGCCAGGGTAGCCGCCGGACCGAGGGTGCTGAGCCGGGCGCGGAGGTGGCCGGTGGCCGCCTCCGCACGCTCCAACACCCGACGCACGTCCCGCCGCGCACCCGAGCGCAGTCGACTGACCTGCTCGCTGCGTGCCTCGATCGCCCGGCTCGGCTCGGCCAGCACCGGACGGCTGCGCAGCTGAGCCAACGCACGCGACTCCCGCCCCACCCAGGCCTGCAGCGCGGCCCGGCTGCGTGCGCGCAGCTCCCCGACCCGTTCGCTCTCGGCGGCAGCGTCAGGGACCAAGCGTTTCGCGGCATCGGTGGGAGTGGCGGCACGCACGTCGGCCACCAGGTCACACAAGGGGTTGTCCGGTTCGTGGCCGATCGCGCTGACCAACGGGGTGCGGCACGCCACCATCGCCCGACACAGCGCCTCGTCGGAGAAGGGGAGCAGGTCCTCGACGCTGCCACCGCCCCTGGCCAGCACGATCACGTCCACCTCGGCGTTACGGTCCAGCTCGGCGAGGGCAGCAATGATTTGCGGTACCGCCGTCGGACCTTGTACGGCCGTGTTGTGGACCGCGAACTGCACCGCAGGCCAGCGCGCGCCGGCCACGGTGAGCACATCGCGTTCGGCGGCACTGGCCCGTCCGGTGATCAGCCCCACGGTGCGTGGCAGAAACGGCAGCGGGCGTTTGAGTCGGACGTCGAACAAGCCCTCGGCATGCAAGAGCTGGCGCAGGCGTTCGATCCGAACCAGGAGCTCGCCGACGCCCACGGGACGGATCTCGTCGACGCGCAAGGAAAACGTGCCCCGCCCCGCGTAGAACGTCGGCGTCCCGTGCACGATCACCCGGCTTCCTTCGGCCAGCGGCACCGGACTGGCCTGCACCAGACGGGGCGAGCAGGTCAGCGTCAGGGAGATGTCGGCGGCTGGGTCGCGGAGCACCAAGAACGCTGTGGCGGTGTTCGGTCGGGCGTTGATCTGGGTGAGCTGCCCCTCCACCCACACATCGCCCAGCCGTTGAATCCACTGCGCCACCTTCATCGAGACGGTGCGTACCGGCCATGGCTGCTCGGGCGTGCTGGGGGCGGGACTCACCGAGCGAGGGCGGTCACTCTGCCCGCACCGTGGAGATGCGGTTCGCCAGCATCGTCAGGAACGGCGCGCGCACCGCCGAGGACTCCTCATGGGTGAGCAACGCTTCGAGCTCGGTGAGCGACAGCGTGCGTAACCGCGCCCGCAGCTGGGCCAGCGTCATGGTGTCGTAGCCGGCGAGCGGTGCCTGCGTGCTGAGGGGCGCCGGCTTGGGTGCCTGCGCGGCGCCGTTGCCCGTCCGGGTGGCCGCAGGCACGGTCGAGTACAACGCGAAGCGTCCGGAACCACTGCGCCGCACGGGCATCGGAGCAGAGTCGGTGTCGGCGATCGGGTCGTCAAAGGTGGCCCACGATGGGGACTCCTCGGCCGGATGCAGGAACGACAACACCTCGTCGCCGCGGATGGCCAGCGCCGTCACCTGCTGCTGGACTCGCATGTAGTTC
>JALYVL010000072.1 GCA_030853285.1 Actinomycetota bacterium
CTCTGGATGCGCAACACCCGCCACGGGTCGGTGTGCACCCAGTCGGTGGGACCGCGCTGGTCCAACAACCGCTGGTCGGTGGTGGTGGACTCCTCGTTGCGTTTGCGTCGAAGCTGCACCGGCCCACGGTGCTTAACGCCTTTCCTGGGTGGCATGGCTCCAGCGTATCCAGCCTCAGGTCAGGTAGCCCCGGAGCACCGTGGTGCAGCGGGTGATCTGGCTCACCGGGACGTGCTCATCGCGCTTGTGCGCGAGATTGGGATCGCCAGCGCCGTAGTTCAAAGAAGGAATGCCGAGCGCCGCGAAGCGGGAGACGTCGGTCCAGCCGAGCTTGGCCTGCGCCTGACCGCCCGACGCAGCGACGAACTCCGCCGCCGCAGGCGCGGTGAGGCCCGGAAGCGCACCCGCCGCCGAGTCGGTGAGCTCCACGCCCAACCCGTCGATGCCCGCGAAGACCCCGCGAACATGGGACTGCGCCTGAGCCTCGGTGCGGTCCGGGGCGAAGCGGAAGTTGACGTCCAGCTCGCACTCGTCGGGTACCACATTGCCCGCGATGCCGCCGGCGATCCGCACCGCCTGCAGCCCTTCGCGGTAGTGGCAGCCGTCGATGGCGACCGCGCGGGCCTGGTAGGCCGCCAGCCTGTTGAGCACGCCGGCCATGGCGTGCACCGCGTTGCTGCCGAGCCAGGATCGCGCCGAATGTGCACGGACCCCATTGGTGGACAAGCGAACCCGCATGGTGCCCTGGCAGCCGGCCTCGACCAGCCCGGCGGTGGGCTCCCCCAGGATCGCGAGGTCGGCCGCCAGCCACTCCGGCAGCTCGCGCTCGATCCGGCCCAGTCCGTTGTGGACGGCAGCGATCTCCTCGCAGTCGTAGAACACCCACGTGACGTCGCGTGCTGGTTCGGGCAGTGTCGCGGCCAGGTGCAGAAACACCGCGTCGGTGGACTTCATGTCCACGGTGCCACAGCCGTACAGCAGCTCGCCCTCACGCCGGCTGGGCACGTTGTCGGCTATGGGCACGGTGTCCAGGTGCCCGGCCAGCAGCACCCGGCTGGAGCGGCCGAGCTGGGTGCGGGCGAGCACGGTGTTGCCGGAGCGCACCACTTCCAGATGCGCGGCCTGGCTGCGCAACGCCTGTTCCACCGCGTCCGCCAGCGCGGTCTCGGAACGGGAGACGCTCGGGATGTCGACCAGCGCGGCGGCGAGCTCCACCGGGTCAGCGGTCAGGTCGATGCGGGCAGCCACGGGTGCAGGCTAGCCCGCCCGGTAGCGTGACCCGGTGTGAGCACACCGGGCGCAGCAGGCGCGCAAGCAGACGGACTGGCCAGCGTTCTTGCCGACGGAACGGTGCTGGATGCCTGGTACCCGGCACCCGAGCTGGGCGACTTCGACGCCGCGGCCACCGCCCGGTTGACCGAGGACGAGCTGAGCGAGTCCGTCGCGGCGCTGCTCGGCACCGATGGGGACCGGGGCGTCGAGGTCGTCGGCGTGCGTACCACCATCGCGGACCTCACTGCGGCCCCCGTCGACACCCACGATGCCTATCTGCGCCTGCACCTGTTGTCCCACCGCATGATTCAGCCGCACCAGGCCAACTTGGACGGCATCTTCGGTTTGCTGGCCAACGTGGTGTGGACCAACTTCGGCCCGTGCGCGGTGGATGGCTTCGAGACCACGCGGGCGAAGCTGCGCCGGCGCGGACCGGTGACGATCTACGGCGTCGACAAGTTCCCGCGAATGGTCGACTACGTGCTGCCCACCGGGGTACGCATCGCGGACGCCGACCGCGTACGACTGGGAGCGCACCTCGCCCCAGGCACCACCGTCATGCACGAAGGCTTCGTCAACTACAACGCGGGCACGCTCGGCTCGTCGATGGTCGAGGGGCGCATCTCAGCCGGGGTGGTGGTCGACGACGGCTCCGACGTCGGTGGCGGGGCCTCGATCATGGGCACCCTCTCCGGAGGTGGCAAGGAGACGATCTCCCTCGGCAAACGCTGCCTGCTCGGCGCCAACTCCGGGATCGGCATCTCCCTCGGCGACGACTGCGTGGTGGAGGCGGGCCTGTACGTCACCGGAGGCACCAAGGTGACCGGCCCCGACGGTGCCGTCGTCGCTGCCCGCAAACTCTCCGGGCAGAGCGGAATGTTGCTGCGCCGCAACTCCGTCAGCGGCGCGGTGGAGGTCGTAACCCGAGAGGGCGGCGGAGTCGAGCTGAACGCGGCCCTGCACGCGAACGACTGAGCGCAGCGCGCCACACCGATTCTAGAATTCGTAGAACTTTCTCTGTTGGCCTGGATCGATGAGGAAGATCGGGATCGGAGAGCTGAACCAGAACACCTCGCAGGTCGTGCGGTCGGTGGAGCGGGACGGACCGGTCGTCATCACGATTCACGGACGCGCCGTGGCGCGGATCGTGCCCGAGCCAGAAAATCTTTCGCGGTGGGACCGTCTCGTCCAGGGTGGCATGGTCGAACCGGCCCGAAACGAACGCCCGTACCCCGTGCCGGTCAAGGCTCGCAGCGGCAGGACGGTGGCTGCGATTTTGGCAGAGCTGAAAGCTGATCATTGATCTACCTGGACACCTCCGTGGCCCTCAAAGCCGTACTCGCGGAACCGGAGTCGCCGACAGTCCTCACCTGGATGCGCGAGCGCATCGACGCAGCAGAAATTATCGTCTCGTCGCGACTGCTACGCACCGAGATGTACCGGGTGGCTTACCGGGAAGACCTCCCCACAGACCAGGTCGACCTGATATTGGACAAGGTCAACCTCATCGATCTCGATCGTCTCATCGTGGACGCGGCCGCCGCCATCAACCACCACGTGAAGACGCTCGACGCGATCCACCTGGCGACTGCGGTCCAGCTCATCGAGGACGGGATCGTCCTCTGCACGCATGACCGAGCAAAGGCCGACGTAGGTGAACGACTCGGGTTGACCGTGCTCGGACCGACAGGCCTTGGGCAGGCTCAGCCGGCCACACCGTAGAAGCGCTGCACCCGCACCCGGAGCACGAGTCGCAGCTCGTCCACCATCGCCGCCCGGAACTCCGCCCAGTCGGGGTGCTCGCCACTGACCGAGCGGTACAGCTGAACCAAAGCTTCGGCGGTGGCGTCCTCGGGATCCGTGGTCACCGGCGTCAGTTCGGCCGAGCCCTCCGCCACCGCGTACGCCCAACGGTTGGCGGAGGTGACATACATGCTCGCACGCGGATCACGCCGCAGGTTTCGCGTCTTGGCCCGGCTGTCGGTCACCGACACGGACAGTGTGCGGGCCGCAGCGTCGTAGGCGTAAGCCACATTGGACAGCTGTGGCCGACCGTCGCGCTTGATGGTTGCCAGTACCCCGAGTCCGTGGGTGCCGAACAACTTGGCGAGGTGCGACTCTTCGTCGGTCATGGTCTGCACGGTAGCCCCCACGGCTGGACTACTTGAGCGTGATATCGAAGCGCACGACCAGTCCCTCGACCGACGTCACTGTGACCTCGACGTCCTGGCTCTCGCCCGCCGCGGTGACCGTGCAGGTGATCGCGTTGCCTACGGTCCCCTGCAGGTCACCAGGGCACTTCACCGAGTCGGGCTTCTGCCCGATCTCCGCCGCCAGCTGGGTGCTGATCTGCGATTCCACAAACGATTGCAGCACGTCCGGGGTGCCGGTCTTGGCCACGTCGATGTCGAAATAGACGCTGCGGCCATTCACAGATGTGACGGTGACGTCCACTGGACCGCGAACACCTGACACGGTCAGCGTGCAGGTGATCTGCGTGCCGACCTTCCCTTTCAGATCACCGGGGCACTGCACCGAGTCCGGTGTCTTGCCGAGCTTCGCGACCACCTGGGTGCTGATCTCCGTCTCGACCTTCGACTGCGCCAGCGTGGGGGTGGCGTTCGCCGCCGCCACAATGATCAGCGCGGTGACTGCGATGCCCAGCAACGTGAAGATGATGCCGAGGATCAACCCTGCGGTGGCCAGACCACGGCCGCTCTCGCCCCGCTGCTTCGTCTGCTTGCGTCCGATGATGCCGAAGACGATGCCCAACGGGGAGAACACGAATGCGAAGACGAGCGCCAAGATCGCCATGACGTTGGTGCCTCGGGGCGGGGCGGGGTATCCGGGAGGAGGTGGCGGCATCTGCCCGGAGCTCATGCCTTGGGGGTAGTTCGGGAACTGCCCACCGGGGCTGCTCGGGTTCGTCATCGCGACTTCTCCTCGGTGATCAACAGCCGGGGTCCTCCCGCGCCGCGACCGATCGTATCGGCACCGACCGGTCGCCTACCCGCACCCGGTCGTAGGTCCGAGCCACCGGCAGCTGTACGCAGGCGGCGGCCAGCAGCACCAGAATCGGCGTGAGGAAGCTGTGCGTCACGTCGCGTAGCACCCCCATGAGCAAAGGCGCCACCGCGGCACCCAGGTAGCCGATGCCCAGTGCGACCGCGGTCGCGCCTGCAGCCTCCTCCGGGGTACGGCTCTTCCAGGAGACCAGCGTCAGCGCCATCGGGAAACCCGCGCCGACACCGATCGACACCAGCAGCACCCACGGCCACGGACCGAACGGGACTTGCGGCACCACGAGAATCGCCAGCGAACCGAGGATGGCCAGCGCAATCGCCGCCCAAGACCACGCCAGCCAGCGGTGGTGGCGCTCCGCCAAGGCCGGGAAGACCAGCGCCGCCGGGATCTGCCCGATGCTGTACAGGCTCAGCAGCAGCGCCGAGGACTGCGCCGACAGCCCGCGGTCGACGTAGTAGGGAGCCAGCCAGGTGAGCCAGCCGTAGAACTGCATGGACGAGAGCACCATGTACGCGGCGAACACCCGGGCCAGCGGTGCGCGCCACGGCAGTTTCTGCCCCGAGGTCCCCCTGTCTTCGGTGCGGGCCGCATGGGCCGCGATCGGCAGCCACACGAGCAGCGCGAGAGCAGCGGGTACCGACCAGGCGCCCATGGACTGGGCCGGCCCGCCGAGGGCATCCGACAACGGAACCGCCCCCGCACTGGCGACCGTGGCGCCGACGAGCATGGCCACCACGTACAACCCGGTGACCAGCCCGGCCCGCGCGGCCAGGTGCTCCTTGACCAGCGCGGAAAGCAACACTCCCGCCACGCCGATGCCCGCGCCCAAGCCGATGCTGCCCGCCACCAACGTCGGGAGCGTGGACACCAGTCGAAGCAGGGTTCCGATCAACAACGCGGACACTGCCGCGGTCATCGCATGGACGCGTCCCACGCGCACGGTGAGCCGCACCGCCAGAAAGGAACCCAAGCCCATGGCCACCAAGGAACCTGCCTGCACCAGACCGGCCGCTCCGGCGGAGACACCGAGCACGTCCCGAACCTGCCCGAGCACGGCCGGGTATGCCGCCAGACCGGCCCGCAGGTTCACCGAGATGAGCAGCACTCCGGCCAGTACCAGCGCGGGTCGCGCACCGGAGCGAACCTGCTGCGTGCTCACCGCTGCAGTCTGGCCGCCGCCGCCCCGATGCGCTCATCGGTGGCGGTCAGCGCGATGCGCACATGCTGAGCGCCGGCAGGGCCGTAAAACTCCCCGGGTGCCACCAGGATTCCCCGCTCGGCGAACCAGGCCACGCTGTCGCGGCAGGGCTCGTCGCGGGTCGCCCACAGGTACAGCCCGGCCTCGGAGTGCTCGACGCGGAATCCGGCGGATTGCACGGCAGGAAGCAGGCGCGCCCGTCGCCCCCGATAACGCTCCCGCTGTAGTTCGGTGTGCGCGTCGTCGGTCAGGGCGACGATCATCGCCGCCTGTACCGGTCGAGGCACGATCATGCCCGTGTGCTTGCGTGCCTCCAGTAGCTCGGCGACCAGAGCTGGGTCACCGGTCACGAAGCCAGCTCGGTAGCCGGCGAGGCTGGAGGACTTGGACAGTGAGTGCACGGCGAGCAGGCCGGTGTGGTTGCCACCGCTGACCGTTGGGTGCAGCACCGATAGCGGCTGGGCATCCCAAGCCAGACCCAGGTAGCACTCGTCGGAGACGACGATGGTGCCTCGGTCGCGTGCCCAGTCGACCACCTTGCGCAGGTGCTCCACCGGGAGCACCGCCCCGGTGGGGTTGGACGGGGAGTTGAGGAACAGCAGCGCGGGACGGCCGGAACCCGATGTTGCCGGCCCGAGGCGGGTGAGTCCGTTGGCCCGCAGCACCTGCGCGCCGGCGAGTCCCGCCCCCACCGCGTACGTCGGGTAAGCGAGTTCCGGCACCACCACCGTGTCCTGCGGCCCCAGGCCGAGCAGGGCGGGCAGCCACGCGATGAACTCCTTGGACCCGATGGTGGGCAGCACGGCGTCCGGGTTGAGTCCGGGCACGTCATGGCGACGCGCCATGGCTGCGACCACCGCCTCCCGCAATCCGGGGGTGCCCCAAGTTGCCGGGTAGCCAGGAACCTCGGCTACCGAGGAAAGCGCCCGTTGGATCACCTCGGCTACGCCATCTACGGGGGTGCCGACGGAGAGATCGACGAGACCGTCGGGATGCTCGCGCGCCCGCCGGGTGGCGCCGGCGAGCGAGTCCCAGGGGAAGTCAGGAAGCTGGAGGGGCCGCCTGCTCACTCGCCGTCACTCTGCGGGGGAAGGCTGGCCACCGGCTCGGGGTCGAAATCGGTCCTGCCGACCTTGGCGGCGCCACCGGGTGAGCCGAGGTCGACGAAGAAGTCTGCGTTCGTCTTGGTGTAGCCAGACCACTGGTCGGGCACGTCATCCTCGTAGTAAATCGCCTCGACCGGGCACACCGGCTCGCACGCACCGCAGTCCACGCACTCGTCCGGGTGGATGTAGAGCATGCGACCGCCCTCGTAGATGC
>JALYVL010000073.1 GCA_030853285.1 Actinomycetota bacterium
CGGACGCCGAGGACCTGCCGCCGATGCTGATCCAGGCCGGCGGCGCCGAGATGCTCTCCGCGGACGCCCGCCAGCTCGCTGCCGACGTCGTTGCCACCGGCGGCCGATGCGAGTTGGAGATCTGGCCGGACCAGATGCACGTCTTCCAGGCGCTACCAGCGTTGATTCCGGAGTCGAAACGGGCCCTGCGCCGGGCTGCGGCGTTCATCAGCGAGCAACTCAGCACCTCGACGACGAAAGCGGTGGCCTCATGAACCTGCTCGGATTCGGTGGCGCAACCAAGCGGACCGACAACTCACGGGCCGTGGTCACCGGCGCCGGTAGCGGGATCGGTCGGGCCTTCGCCCTGGAGCTGGCCCAGCGCGGCGGGCAGGTGGTCTGCAGCGACATCGATCCCGGGCGCGCGAAAGAAACCGTCGAGCTGATCGAAGCCGGCGACGGCGACGCCATGGCCCATACCTGCGATGTCTCCGACCAGTCGCAAGTAGAAGGCCTGGCAGATGCCGCCGAGGCCTGGTTCGACGGCCCGGCGGATCTGGTAGTCAACAACGCCGGGGTCGGCATCGGCGGAGCGCCGGTGGGCGGAATCCCACTCGAGGACTGGCGTTGGGCCCTGGGGGTCAACCTGTGGGGTGTAGTCCACGGCTGCCACGTGTTCGCCCCCCGACTACGTCAGCTGGGGCGCGGCGGGATCATCAACGTTGGCTCCACGGCCAGCTTCGCCGCCGCACCCGGCATGGGCCCCTACAACGGAAGCAAGGCCGCGGTCCTGGCCCTGTCCGAAACGCTCGCAGCGGAGCTCAGCGGCACCGGCGTCACGGTGTCGGTACTGTGCCCGACCTTCGTCAAGACCAACGTGGCGCGCGACGGCCGCATCTCGGGACCATCCGCCGACCTCGCCGACCGGCTGATGCGCTGGACCGGGATGTCCGCCGACAAGGTGGCCAAGTCCACCCTGGATGCGCACGACCGCGGGCGGCTCTACGTCATCCCGCAGTGGGACGCCCGCCTCATTTGGCAGCTGAAACGTCACGCACCGATTCCCTACACCCGTGGACTGGGCCTGCTCAACCGACTGACCGGACTCACCACCGAACCGAGCTCGACCGAAACTGTTCCCGCGAATCTAGGAGGCTGACATGGCACTGGATCTGGACAAGACACTGGCCACCATCAAGGATCGGCAGTGGGCACTGGCCGACGTCGACTGGGACGCACCGGGGGCGGAGCTGATCACCGACGAGCAGCGTCCCAAGCTGAAGGAGTTCATGGCCGACCTGGTGTGGATCGAGAACATCGGGGCCCGGGGGTTCGCGGCGATGGCCAAGAAGGCACCGACGGACACCCTGAAAGAGATCTACATCTACTTCCACGCCGAGGAACAGCGGCACGCGAACGCCGAGCTGGCGCTGATGCGCCGCTGGGGCATGCTGGAGGACGACGAGATCCCGCAGCCCAACAACAACGTGCGCCTGGCCATCGACTGGCTGGACAAGTACTCCGACACCACCTCGCTACCCGTGCTGGGCACGGTCATCCCCATGCTCGAGGTGGCACTGGACGGGGCACTGGTCAAGTTCCTCCTCGACGAGAGCGCAGACCCCGTCTGCCACGAGGTGTTCGCGAAGATCAATGCCGACGAGTCCCGCCACCTGGCCGTGGACTTCGCTGTTCTCGATCTGCTGGGGCACGCGAAGATGCGGAAGATCCTCATCGACTTCGTGGGCGGCGCAGTGAAGCCGTCGTTGCTGCTGGGAGCGTTGATGTACATCCCCCTGCTCAACCGGATGCGCAACAACATCGGCGCGATGGGCGTGGACGAGGAGCGGCTGTACGTGGCGATGCGCCGGTTCAAGTCGGTCGGAGACCGCAGCAAATACACCCGGCGGATGCCGCTCTACAACATCATCAAGTGGCAGGGCGCGATGGTCATCAACCGGCGCCACCCCTATCACCTGTTCGCCGACCGCATGGTGAAAGTCACCTCGCATTACCCCCAGCGTTTCTTCCGGCCGCAGCCGGCGTGGTCGAAGGAACTGACCTACGAGCCCGCGGCATGACCGGGACACCGGTCTCCACGCTGATCATCGGCGCCGGCTTCGCCGGATTGGGCACCGCCATCCGGCTGCTGCAGTCCGGGATCGAGGACTTCGTCATCCTGGAGCGGGACGAGCAGGTGGGAGGCACCTGGCGGGACAACACCTATCCGGGTGCAGCCTGCGACATCCCGTCGTTGCTGTACTCGTACTCCTTCGCGCAGAACCCAAACTGGTCCAGGGCCTACTCGGGCAGCGCGGAGATCCTCGCCTATATCCAGCACATGGTGGACGAATACGACCTGACCCGGTTCATCCGCTTCGGTGTGACGGTCACCGGGTTGGCCTTCGATGAAGACGAGGGCACCTGGTCGGTCGGCGTCGAAGGCAGCGCGGAGGTCACCGCTCGCGCCGTGGTGATGGCCTCGGGCCCGTTGGCGAATGCCAGTTTGCCCGACCTCCGCGGCATCGACACCTACACCGGGCACAAGATCCACAGCGCCCGCTGGGACCACGACTACGACATGACCGGCAAGAAGGTCGCGGTCATCGGCACCGGGGCCAGCGGCGTCCAGATCATCCCCGAGCTGGTCAAGCAGGCCGCCAGTGTGAAGGTGTTCCAGCGCACCCCGGGGTGGGTGCTGCCGCGGGTGAATTTCCGCCACCCCGACTGGGCCAAGCGCCTGTTCCGCACCGCACCTGCCACCCAGACCGCGGCTCGCCAGGCCTGGTTCTGGGGCCACGAGTCCGTTGCCCTCGGACTGGTCTGGACGTCGGTGTTCACCTCACTGGTGGAGAACGCTGCGAAGATCCAGCTTCGTGCTCAGGTCAAGGACTCGTGGATGCGCCGCCAGCTCACGCCGGACTTTCGGGCCGGCTGCAAGCGGATGCTGATGACCAGCGAGTACTACCCGGCGCTGCAAAAGGACAACTGCAAGCTCATCACCTGGCCGATCGCTACTCTCTCGCCGGCGGGTATTCGCACCGCGGACGGCATCGAGCACCACGTGGACGCCATTGTCTTCGCGACCGGCTTCGACGTCTGCAAGACGGGCACGCCGTTTCCCATCCACGGGGTCGGCGGTCGCTCCCTGGGGGAGGAATGGTCCACCGGGGTGCAGGCATACAAGTCGGTGAGCGTCGCCGGGTACCCCAACTTGTTCATCACCTTCGGCCCGAACTCCGGCCCGGGCCACAACTCGGCCCTGGTGTACATGGAGTCCCAGATCAACTACATCGTCCAAGGTGTCCGCCGGATCCTGGAGGAGAACCTGCTCGCCCTGGACGTCAAAGAAGACCGGCAGCGGCACTTCAACGAGGGGCTGCAGAAGCGGCTGGCCCGCACCACCTGGAATTCCGGGTGCAAGAGCTGGTACCTCACCGAGGACGGGCACAACGGCACCATGTACCCGGGCTTCGGCACTCAGTTCGCCCGCCAAATGGCCACCCTGCAGGCAGCGGACTACCACGCCACACCGAAACATACCTCGGCCCCGCCCGCACGCCCCGCCACCGTGTGACTCGAGCTCGAACGACACTCTCCGAACCACAACCAACAGCAGGTGCCCACGTGATCGACCCTCGCACAGCGTTGATGACAGTCCCCGGGGCGGCCAGGCTCGTCGAGAGCATCACCGCCATCAACCACCGCGCACATCAACTGGCGTCGGTCCTTGATCGGCTCGGGCCCGCCCTCGACGATCTGTCCGTGCTCCTCGAACACACGCAGCGGATCGCCGAGAGCGCCGAGGGGATCAACCGTCATGCCGCGGGAATAGACCGTCATGCGGAAGGAATCAACCGTAGTGCGGAACTGATTGCGACCCATTCCGGCAAGATCGCGACCTCCCTGCCCACTGTCGAGCGGCTGGCCCACGTCCTCGACCCCCTCGAGGGAACCGTCGACCGGCTGGGCCGGTTCGTCGACCACCTGCCGCAGCGTAGGCGGGGACGCTCTGATGGCCCCCGCTCCCTGCCCGGAGCGGGGACGGACCGGCCGGTGCCCTGACGAGCGCCGAAAGGCAGACAGAAACTTGACGTCTCGCACTGTTACAGTTGCCCCTGTTTATGATGCGTGTCACGTCAGACGCGAGGGGTCGCGACAAAATTAGCGCCGGTGCTGCCGGCGACCAACGATGAGGAGCGACAGATGGGCTTTCTCCCGAAAAACCCGGCCGACATCTTGGGGCGGGCGGACAAGACACTGGAGAACGTCGACGGCGTGCTCGGCCGGGTGGAGGGAACGCTGTCTACCGTCAGCGGGACGCTGACCACGGTCGACGGGACGCTGACCTCGGTGGACGGCACGCTGACCTCGGTGGAGGGCACGCTGACCTCGGTGGATGGAACCCTGACCACGGTCGATACCACCCTCACCGAGGTCAGCGGCACTCTCACCGAGGTCAAGTCGCTGCTGTCGGAGCTGCAGGAGGAGATGGCACTGCTGCGCCAGGTCCCCGCCATCGCTGAGCAGGTGGCCGAGATCCACCAGGCCGTCAAGGCCGGCGCATCGGTGTGAGGGCCACCCGACGGTGACCACCACACAGGAAGACCTGGGGCCACGGGGTCCCCAGGACACTGATGCCGACGTCGAGGCGGAGCAGACGCCCGAGCCATGTAAGCCGAACATGTTCAGCAACCTGTTCGGTGAGATGGGGCAGCTGTTCACCTTCTCGATCCGGGTCGGCCTGGCGGGGGTGGACGGGCTCCGGCACGGGAAGCTGCACTGGCGCGAGACTGTGGAGCAGATGTGGTTCCTCGCCCGGGTGACGGCGGTCGCCGCAGGCCTGGTGATGGTGCCCCTCGGGGTGGGCGTGGCGTTACAGATCGGCTCCCTGGCCGGCCAGATCGGGGCCGGTTCCTACAGCGGCGCGGTGGTCGCCTTCCTGATCATCGGCCAGGCCGCACCGCTGGTGTGCGCGCTGATCATCGCCGGGGTAGGTGGCTCGGCGATCTGCGCGGACCTCGGGGCGCGCACCATCCGGGAGGAGATCGACGCCATGGAGGTTTTGGGCATTCCGGTCCTGCAGCGTCTGGTCGTGCCGCGGATCATCGCGGTCACCCTGGTGTGCCTGTTGCTGAACTCGATCGTGATGGTCATCGGCCTGGGCGCGAGCCTGCTGGTGCACGTGCTCATCCTGCACGGCAATGCCGACAGTTTCCTGCGCAACCTGGTGCAGTTCAGTCAGCCCAGCGACTTCGTCGCCGCAGCCGTCAAGGCGGTGGCCTTCGCCGTCATCTCCGGGCTGGTCGCCAGCTACCGGGGGCTGACGGTCAAGAAAGGCGCCCAGGGGGTCGGCGACGCGGTGAACGAGACCGTGGTGCTGGCCTTCATCCTGGTGTTCATCGCCAACCTGGCGATCACCCAGTTCTACCCGCTGCTCGTCCCGGCCAAGGGTGCGTACTGATGCACCACCCGTTCATCCTCCGCACCCGGCGTGTCGGCGCTGGTGCGCTGGATTCTGTTGGCCACGTGGGCGAGCAGATATCCTTCTACGGCCGGGTGGTCGCCGCGGTGCCGGCCACAATCGTCCGGTACTGGCGGATGGTGCTGCGACTGGTCGCCCAGATCGCGTTCGGTTCGGGCACCCTGCTGGCCGGGGGCGGCAGCATCGTGGTGATCTTCGCGATCTCCTTCTTCGCGGGCTCGCAGATCGGGTTGGAAGGCTTCCGCGGACTGAACCTGGTGGGGCTGGCGCCGCTGGCCGGGGTGATGTCCGCGGTCGCCAACACCAGGGAGGTGGCGCCGCTGGTGGCGGCGATCACCCTGGCCGCGAAGGTGGGTACCGGCTTCACCGCGCAGCTCGGGGCGATGCGCATCTCCGAGGAGATCGACGCCCTGGAAGTGATGGCCGTGCCCTCGGTCCGCTTCCTGGTGACCACCCGGATGCTCGCCGCCTTCATCGCCGTCATCCCGCTGTACGTAGTGGGGCTGTTCGCCTCCTACGTCGCCACCGCGCTCGCCGTGGTCGTCGTCAAGGGCCAGTCCCAGGGCACCTACGGCTACTACTTCGGGCTGTTCCTCACCCCAACCGACATCTTCTTGTCGCTGGTCAAGGTGATGCTCTTCGCCGTGGTGGTGACGCTGGTGCACTGCTACTACGGCTACACCGCCACCGGCGGACCCGAAGGAGTCGGGCGGGCCGCCGGCCGGGCGCTGCGCACCAGCATCGTCTTTCTGGCCTTCACCGACGTTGCCCTGACGATCGCGCTCTGGGGCCTGAAACCCCAGATCCCGGGCCTGCTGGCATGAGGTGGCCCACCGCGGCAAGGAGCGCCCGCCCGGCCGCCCCCTGGTCGCCGTTCGTGGCCGGAAGCCGGGGCGCGCTCGTCGTCCGAGGCGGAGTGGCGGTGCTGGTGGGCGCGGTGGTCTACGCGTTCTGCTTCGCCTGGGGCTCGCAGGTCTTCGAGAGCAACCCGCAGGTCAGCGTGACGTTGCCGGCCAGTGCCGGTGCGCTCAACGTCGACTCGTCTGTGCAGTACCACGGGGTGAACGTCGGCAAGGTCGCCGCGATCGACGCAGGCCCGGACAGCTCGACGGTGCGCCTGGGCATGACTGCCGACGGGTTGGGGCGCATCCCCGCCGACGTGCAGGTCCGCCTGGTGCCCCGGACGATCTTCGGTGACTTCTACGTCGATCTGGTGACACCCCCCGACGGGGCAGGCGCCGCCCACGCTGCGCCCTCGCTACGGCCGGGCGGCACCCTGCGGGCCGATCGGTCTAATGC
>JALYVL010000074.1 GCA_030853285.1 Actinomycetota bacterium
CGCCGGCTACATCCGCAAACATCCCGACTACGCCGAGCTGGTGGACGAGCAGGACCGCTCGCTGATCGAGTAGCCGGGCGGCGGATAGGGTCTGCTGGTGGATGCCGCGGTAGGACTCACCCCAGGGCTGCCCAACGAGCACTTCGGCAATGACGGCCAGCTCACCAAGCGCGAGGTGCGGGCCATCACCTTGGCCAGCCTCGCGCCGCGGCCCGGTCAGCTGCTCTGGGACGTCGGTGCCGGCGCGGGCAGCATCGCCATCGAATGGATGCGCGCCGACCCCTCGTGCTCCGCGGTGGCCGTCGAGCGTGCGGAGGCGCGCGCCGAGCGCATTGCCGCCAACGCCGGCGCCCTCGGCGTACCCGAGCTACGGGTCGTGCAGGGCACCGCACCGCAGGCGCTGGACGGCTTGCCCGTCCCGGACGCGGTGTTCGTCGGCGGCGGCGCAGGTGTGCCGGGTGTTTTGGAAAGTTGCTGGGACGCACTGCAGCCCGGTGGCCGAATGGTGGTGAACGGGGTGACCCTCGAGCTGGAGGCGGTGCTCGCCGAGCGCTACCGGCAATTCGGAGGGGAGCTGACGCGTATCGCGATCAGTCACGCCACTCCGCTGGGCAGCTTTACCGGCTGGCGCGCGCACATGCCGGTGACCCAGTGGACGGGGACGAAGCCATGACCGTGCACTTCATCGGCGCCGGCCCCGGAGCCGCCGACCTGATTACCGTCCGCGGGCAGGCCCTCATCGCGGCGGCCCCGGTGTGCCTCTACGCGGGAAGTCTTGTGCCCCAAGAACTGTTAGGGCACTGTCCGCTCGGAGCGACGCGGCTGGACACCGCCGAGATGACGCTCGAGCAGATCATCGCGTCCATGGTGGAGCATCACGGACAGGGCCGGGACATCGCCAGGCTGCACTCGGGGGACCCCTCGGTGTTCAGCGCTGTGGCCGAGCAGACCCGCCGTCTCGACGCCCTCGGCGTGCCCTGGGACATCACCCCGGGAGTGCCTGCCTTTGCCGCCGCCGCGGCGGCGCTGCGCCGGGAGCTGACCGTGCCCGGGGTCGGGCAGACCGTCATCCTCACCCGCACCTCCGCGCAGGCCACCCCGATGCCCGACGGTGAGGACCTGGCGACCCTGGGCGCCAGCCGGGCGACCATGGTGCTGCACCTGGTCGTGCAGCGCATCGACGCCCTGGTCGCCGAGCTGAGCCCGCACTACGGAACCGACTGCCCGGTCGCGGTGGTGGCCCGCGCCAGCCGCTCCGACGAGGTGGTGCTGCGGGGGACGCTGGCCGACATCGCCGAGCAGGTGCACACGGCAGGGATTCGCCGGACCGCAGTGGTCGTGGTGGGAAAAGTGCTTGCCGCGGAGCAGTTTCCGGACAGTCATCTGTACTCCGACGCACGCAGCCGGAGCTGAGCGGCGTGCCGTGGAGTGGTGTGGAGCTACCCGCGCCCGACGATCGTGCCACTCCGGTCGATGACCACCACGTCCACGGCGATGTCCATCTCCGCGCCACGCAGCACACCCAGTGCCGTCTCGCGTGCCCGCTCCGCCACCACGTCGCCGAGTGCCAGCCCGTGTTCCTGGCCCAGCTGCAAGGCGTGCAGGGCGCTGTTGGCCGCCAGTACCTGGGCGGCGAGGGCCTCGGTGCCGCCCGCGGCGACGGTGAGCTCGGCGAGGAGCTGCCGGTTCACCTGCGAACGCCCCGAATGCAGGTCGAGGTGCCCGTCGGCGAGTTTGGACAGCTTGCCGATGCCTCCGGCGATGGTGAGGCGCGGTACGGGGTGGCGACGCAGGTACTTGAGCACGGCGCCCGCGAAGTCGCCCATGTCCAGCAGTGCATCATCTTCCAGCCCGTACAGCTCGCTGACCACCCGCTCCGAGGTTGCACCGGTGCACCCGGCGACGTGGGTGTGCCCGGCCGCGCGCGCCACATCGATCCCGCGCCGGATGCTGTCGATCCAGGCCGAGCACGAGTAGGGCACCACGATGCCGGTGGTGCCCAGGATGGACAGTCCGCCGAGGATGCCCAGGCGGGGATTCCAGGTGTGCGTGGCGATCTCAGCGCCGTCGGCCACGGAGATTTCCACGACGACGCTCCCGGTGCCACCGTGCTCGTCGGCCACCTCGGCGATGACGCGCTGCATCATCTGCCGGGGCACGGGGTTGATCGCCGGCTCACCGACGGCAAGGGGCAAACCGGGTTTCGTCACGGTGCCCACCCCAGGGCCGGCCACGAACTGCACCCCGGCAGGCCCCTCGCGCACTGTCACGGTGATCACCGCGCCGTGGGTGACGTCGGGGTCGTCTCCCGCGTCCTTGGTCACGGACGCACTGGCCTGCGCCTGGCTCAGCGACTCCGCGGTGAGGGCAAAGGCCGGAGTCTGACCTTTCGGCAGCGTGATCGACACCGGATCGGGGAACTCACCGGTGAGCAGTGCGGTGTAGGCGGCCTTGGTCGCGGCGGTCGCGCAGGCGCCCGTCGTCCATCCCGGGCGCAGCGCGGTGCTCGCTTGCTGCTGGGTCCTGGCCACAGGTCAACTTTGCCTGTTCGGTATCGGCCCGGGTGCACCGGGTGACGCCACGGTGTGTGCTGGTCCTCGGCGGCACCGGCGAGGCGCGGGAGCTGGCCGCCGCCCTGCACCACCGGCCCGGTTGCCGGGTGGTGTCCTCGTTGGCCGGTCGGGTGCGGAACCCGGCGTTACCCGTCGGAGAGGTCCGCGTCGGCGGCTTCGGTGGTGTGGACGGCCTGGTCGCCTGGCTGCGCGCGGAACGCGTGCACGCCGTCGTCGACGCCACCCACCCCTTCGCGGCCACGATCTCGGCCAACGCGGCGCAGGCGTGTGCGGCAGCGGGAGTGTCGTTGTTGGCCCTCCGCCGTCCACAATGGACTCCGACGGAGGGTGACCGGTGGCACGAGGCCCTCTCGTTGGAGGACGCCGCGGCGCTGGTGCCACGGCTGGGCACGCGGGCATTTCTCACCACCGGGCGCCAGGGTCTCGCCGTCTTCGCCGAGCTGCCTCTGTGGTGCCTGGTCCGCACGGTCGATCCGCCGCAAGCGCCACTGCCCCAGGCATCTCAGCTGATCCTCGACCGTGGCCCGTTCACCGTGCAGGCCGAACAAGAGCTCCTGCAGGTGCACCGCATCGACGTGCTGGTGACCAAGAACAGCGGTGGGACGATGACCACCGCCAAGTTGGCCGCCGCGCGCACTCTGGGTGTGCCGGTGGTGATGGTGCAGCGTCCGCCACGCCCGGCGGCTCCAGAGGCACCCGATGTCGCCGGGGCGCTCGCGTGGCTCGACGGGTGCGTGATGAAGGACCCGGTGCGCGATGTCGACTGAGCGCATTCCGCTGTGGCGCAGCCCCGCCATTCGGTCGCTGTTGGTCATCAGCGTGTTGGGGTTCAGCAGCTTCGACCTCACTCTCGCGTCGCTGCCGTCGTGGGCGGTGGACGGCGGCGCGGGTGTCGGAGCGGCGGGGTTGGTCACCACCGCGCTGCTGCTGGTGACGGTGCTGGTTCAGTTGGTGGTTCCTGCGCTGGTGGCACGGCTCGGCGCCGGGCGCGTTTTCGCGCTGGGGCTGCTGGCGCTGGGTGCTCCGGCGCCGCTGTACGCGGCGAGCCAGGATCTGCGGTGGCTGCTGGCGCTGTCGCTGGTCCGGGGTGCCGGCTTCGCCATTCTCACCGTGGTCGGCACCTTGCTGACGTTCTCCCTGGCGCCCCCCGGCCGCCAGGGAGAATCCGTAGGTCTTTACGGCCTGGCCTTGGCAGTGCCGAACCTGCTGGCCGTGCCTGCGGGTGTCGCGCTGTTGCACGCCGGGCTGTTCGGATGGGTGGCGGTGCTGGCCGGGGCACCGGTGCTGGGGATTCCGCTCGCGCTGCGCCTCAAACCGCCCGCCCCGACACCTGCCGGGGTGCCCCACGCGGAAGGCGCACACCGCGCGGTGCTCGCCGTGCTCAGCCCGGCGATCGTGCTGCTGGCCGTCACTGTGGCTGTGGGCGGGGTGCTGACCGTCCTGCCGATCGAGCGTCCCAGCGGACAGCTGGCGACCGTCGCGTTGCTGGTGCTCGGCGTCACCACCGCCTGGACCCGGTGGCAGGCAGGCGCGCTGGCCGATCGGGTGCCCAGCATCTGGTGGCTACCGAGCTCGGTGTTGCTGACGGTGCTCGGTGTCGGCGTGCTCGCTCTCGGCCTGCTCCTCGGCGACGGTACCGGCCCCGCGCTGGTGGTGCTGGCGGCGATGGCCCTGTTCGGCGCCGGACAAGGCGCAGTGCAGAACCTCAGTCTGGTCAATGCCTTCGCGCGCGCAGGCCCCGGGCGGGAGTCCGCCGCGAGTGCGGTATGGAACGCAGGCTATGACGCGGGGACCGGCCTCGGCGCCCTGGTTGTCGGTGCGATCAGCGCGACGGTGATCGGCTTCCCCGGCACGCTCGCGGGATGCGCGGTGGTGATTCTCCTCACCCTCCCGTTGGCGCTCTACTCCACCCGGAGGGCACGGGTCAGCCGGGGTAGCGGCGAGGCGTGAAGACGACCCGGGCGCCGGCGCCGCGCTGCACCGCTCGGGTGGTGGAAGATCCGACCAGCAGCAGGCAGCGCATGTCGATGTTGGACGGGTCGAACGTCGCCAGGGTCTCCACGCGAACCTCCTCCTGGGGTCCACCGACGTCGCGCCCGATGATGACGGGTGTGTCCGGCGCGCGGTGCTCCAGCAGCAGGTCGCGCGCCGCCGCCACCTGCCAGGTGCGGCTCTTCGACGCCGGGTTGTACACCGCGAGAACCAGATCGGCCGCGGCCACCGCGCTGATCCGGGCGGCGATCACGTCCCACGGTTTGAGGCGGTCGGACAGCGACAGCACGCAGTAGTCGTGACCCAGGGGCGCACCCACCCGACTGGCCACGGCGTGCGCGGCGGTCAGTCCCGGCAGCACTCGCACGGTGACGTCGGCGAACTGCGGCTCGCAGGCGACCTCGAGCACGGCGCTGCCCATCGCGAACACTCCGGGGTCGCCGGAGGACACCACCACCACGCGGCCGCCGTGCTTGGCCAGGTCGAGCGCGAACGCCGCCCGCTCAGACTCCACCTTGTTGTCCGAGGCGTGCCGCCGCTGATGGGGCAGCGTCGGCAGGCGGTTCAGGTAGGTGACGTAACCGACGAGGTCGGTGGCCCGGAACAACTCGTCGCGGACCTCGGGGGTCAACCACTGCGGCCCCGCAGGTCCCAGGCCCACCACGACCACCTCGCCGGGCCCGTCGCCGGGCGTGTCACCGTCGGCGCCGCGAGCGGGATTGTTCACCGGGCTGGGCACCATCCCCAGCGAGAAGTACGGCACTTCGCCGGGATCGACTTCGGCGAGCGGGGCAATGCGCTGGTCGACGGTGCTGGCCCGTTCGGCGTACCACGCCTCCGGGAGCCGTCCCGCGTCGGAAAGGGCTTGGCGCACACCGGTGAACGTACGGCCGAGCTTCATGATGACCGCTGCATCGGTGCGCGCGAGCCGGTCAGCGAGCACCTCGGGGGCCAGGGTCCCCGGCATGATGGTGAGCACCTCGTCGCGTTCGACCAGCGGCACACCCAACGCGGCCGCGGCCCCACTGACCGAGGTCACGCCGGGGACCACCTCGGTGGGGTAGCGGTGCGCGAGGCGCTTGTGCATGTGCATGTAGGAGCCGTAGAAGAACGGGTCGCCCTCGGCCAGCACCACCACATCGCGTCCGACGTCCAAGTGCGCGGCGAGTCGTTCGGCGCACTCGGTGTAGAACTCATCGATCGCGCCCTGGTAGCCGCCGGGGTGATCGGTGTCCTCGGTGGTCACCGGGTAGACCAGCGCTTCCTCCAGCTGCCCCTCGCGCAGATAAGGCTGCGCAATCGAGCGGGCGATGCTGCGCCCGTGCCTGGCACTGTGGAACGCCACCACATCGGCGGCGGCGATGATTCTGGCCGCCTTGATGGTCACCAGCTCCGGATCACCGGGGCCGAGACCGACACCCCACAGCCGACCGGTCATTCCTGCTCGCTCGCAATCGCATTGATGGCCCCGGACACGATGGCGCTGCCGCCGCGGCGACCGTGCACAACCAGGTAGTCCAGGCTGGTCGGGTGCTCCACCAACGCCCGCTTGGATTCCGCAGCGCCGATGAATCCGACGGGAATGCCCAGCACCGCGGCCGGGCGCGGTGCACCGGCCTCCAGCAGCTCCAGCAAACGGAACAGCGCGGTGGGGGCGTTGCCAATCGCGACCACGGCGCCGTCGAGGTGCTCGGCCCACAGCTCCAGCGCCGCCGCCGTCCGGGTGGTCCCGAGTTTGGTTGCCAGCTCCGGAACCCGCGGGTCGGTCAGCGTGCACAGCACTCGGTTGTCCGCGGGCAGGCGATTGCGGGTGACCCCCGTGGCCACCATGTTGGTGTCGCACAACACCGTGGCACCGTTGTGCATGGCGGTGCGCGCCGCGCGCACGACGTTCGGGGTGTACCCGAGGTCCTCGACGAGATCGACCATGCCGCAGGCGTGGATCATCCGGACCGCCACGTAGGCAACGTCATCGGGAAGGATGCTGAGGTTCGCTTCGGCGCGGATGGTGGCGAAAGACTGACGGTAGATCTCCGCACCGTCGCGAATATGGTCGATCATGCGCGCAACGATAGGGGACGGCGCCGGTGGGCTCTTGCGCCACTAGAGTCG
>JALYVL010000075.1 GCA_030853285.1 Actinomycetota bacterium
GCACAGTCTGATCGACCGCTCCCGCTACCGCGGTGTGTACCTACCCGGTTATGTCGCGCGCGGTTCCAGTTATGCCAAGCCCGCCGACGAGCCCAAGCGGCTGTTCCAGGCCCTCGACCACGTGGTCGGCAACGTGGAGCTGGGCCGGATGGATCAGTGGGTCGACTTCTACAACCGGATCATGGGCTTCACGAACATGGCCGAGTTCGTCGGCGAGGACATCGCCACCGAGTACTCCGCGCTGATGAGCAAGGTCGTCGCCAGCGGCAACCACCGGGTCAAGTTCCCCCTCAACGAACCGGCGGCCGGCAAGAAGCGCTCCCAGATCGACGAGTACCTCGACTTCTACCGGGGTCCCGGCGCCCAGCACCTCGCCCTGGCCACCAACGACATCCTCACCACCGTCGACGTGCTGCGCGCCAAGGGCATCGAGTTCCTCGCCACTCCGGACTCCTACTACTCCGACCCGCAGCTGCGCGCCCGCATCGGCGAGGTTCGCGTTCCGATCGAGGAACTGCAGTCACGCGGGATCCTCGTCGACCGCGACGAGGACGGCTACCTGCTGCAGATCTTCACGAAGCCGATCGGCGACCGCCCGACCGTGTTCTTCGAGTTCATCGAGCGGCACGGCTCGCTGGGCTTCGGCATCGGCAACTTCCAGGCCCTGTTCCAAGCCATCGAACGCGAGCAGGCAAAACGCGGCAACTTCTGAGCCATCCGCGACCTCGGGCAGACGCCGATCGCTTCCGGTGCTCCGCGGGTCGCGCAACGCGCAGCCCGGGACACGGCCCGCGCTTGCGGGCGGGCGGACGGGAAGGTCAGCGCCTCTCCGGAGCGAGGACGTCGTCGAGCCCGGCAGCAGGGTCGGTGTAGTAGAGCCGCAGCGGCGTGCCGTCCGGGTCGGCGAAGGTCACCGAGGAGCCGACGTGGGCAGCGGTGATGGGGGTGTGTTGAGCGCCGCAAGCGTCGAGGTGCGCCGCCCAGCGCTCCAGGTCCGCCACGTCCGCAACGCTGAGCGTCACCGGGTCGTAGCTCCGTACCCCGGCGCTTTCCGGCGCGAGCGCGAGCTTGACCGGCACGGTCAGGCCGGGCAGGAGCAGAACCACCCCGATCCGCTGGCCGGTGACGTCGTGTGTGTCCAGCCGGGCCACCCGCTTGGCTCGCAATACCGCTTCGTACCAGTCGATGCTGGTCTGGATGTCGGCGACCGGCAACGTCACGTGGTGCAGGCCGGTCAGGGTCGGTTGGGTCATGGGTACCTTTCTGTTCGTGGCGCGTGACCCACCCGGAAGGCAGCACAACCGTCCGGGCAGGGCACAGGCGGGGCCAGCACGATCAGGCAGGGATGGCGTCGATCATGCTGCCCGTCAACAGGCACGGGGCATCTGAGCGGTTGCTCCACCCGTGGTTGGTGCCGCGAATGATCACCGTGTCACCGGGTCGCATGAGCACCTCCTCCACGTCGGTGACCAGGTAGATCTCACCCCTGATGCAGGTGATGGCATCGAGGGTGTCCGTCCGGTGCATGGTCGGGTGCCGCTGGGCCTCGGCCTCGGTAGGAGCATGGGTCTGCCCCACCTCCTTGTTGAGCTCGGCAAATTGCTTGCGCTGCAGATCGGCATCCTGATCCGGGAAAATTTCCAGCGCCCGGACCAGCATTCCGCCCGGGAACGGCTCACGCCGCGGACCGAGCTCCTCGTCGACCGCCCGGTCACCTTCGATGCTGTTGTCGACGGGCGTTTCCCTGGTGGCCCAATGCGTCGACCGCCAGAAGAACCCTTCCTTGGACTGCACGTTGGTGGGTTCGGTCTCCAGGACAGCCGAGCGGCCCTCGGAATCGGGTCCGACGACGTACCTCTTCAATTCAGCCATGGTCTTACCTTTCGTGATTTCCAGATGTTCGGTGTTTTGCGGGTCAGGTCGACGATCAGAAGTGGTCCGGAAATCCACTCACCGGAGCAGGTGGGCGCGAATAGGCCGACCCGGCCACCGCCGCATTGAGCGAAGCCACCGTGTCCTCACACACCCGGCGGAAAGCCATCACGTCAATGCCGAGGCAGAAGACACCGATGCCGTCCTCGAGTGCCTTGGCGCAGTTGTCAACGGTCGGGTCCAGGATGGGGCCACCCAGCAGCACCACCCCGTGGCGCTTGGCCACCTCCTTGACCGTCGCGTAGGCGTCCTTGATCTTCGAGCTGCTGTGCATGTGGGCGCCCTCCCCCATCGCAAAGGCAAGCTCACCGGCCGCGAACACGATGATGCGGACCTGTTCAAACGCGCAGATCTCCTCGACGTTCTTCAGTGCGTCGAGGGTTTCGATCAGGGGGATGATGACCAGATTGGCGTCGCTTTGCTCCGCATACGCACCGAAGTCGCGAATCGAGTATCCCGCGGCGCGGTAGGCAGGGCAGATTCCTCGCTTGCCGTTGGGCGGGTAGATCACCGCGTCCAGCAGCTGCCGGATGTCGGCGGCCGAGCGCACCATCGGAAGCATCAGACCATCAGCGCCGGCCTCCAGCGCGCGCCGCGCGGCGGTGAAGTCATCCGGCTCCGGGATCCGCACCAGCGAGATGAGACCGACACCATCCGCGGTTCTGATCGTGTCCTCGAGCGCCCGGGGGTTGATGCCGCAGTGTTCGCTGTCCAGCCACACGTAGTCGAAACCGGTACGGCCGAGAACTTCGATCAGGGTGTGGTCGCCGGTGAAGCACTGCATGCCGACCGGCACGACCTTGTCCTCGAGCATCGTGAGTAGGCGGTTGGTCTTAGGCACGCTCAAGCTCCTTTCGTTGGGAACGAATCATTTCGGTGACATCGGAGACCTCGAGCGGCAGGCTCTGGGCGGTGTCGCCGATGACGGTGAACCGCGGCTCGCCTGCGCCGTACTGCGGCCACGGCGTGCCATCGGTGTTGCGGGGCACCCCGGTGCGGGCGAACTCCACCCATGCGTGCTGGACGGCGTGGGAGACCTCGGCGTCCACCTCCGCGTACGCCTGCGGTGGCATCAACTTGCCAAAGAGGTAAGGAATCTCCGCGCTGTGCTTGGCGAGCAGGCCCGACTGGAGTGCACCGGGGGATACGCGGGCGAAGCGGTAGTAGAACGTCGTGCGCCCCTGGCCGGCGAAGGCGCGCACTGTTGCGAGCGCAGGTTCGTGCCAGACCGCGACCGTGATGAGCTCGGCGATGGCTTCGTACGGGGTGAGCCCCGAGTCCGCGAAGGAGCCGAGGATGTCATCGGCACGGTCGCCGCCCAATGCCTTGGCCATGTGGCCGAGCGTTTCTTGGGTGTAGGTGGCCGCGGGGTCCACCTCGGGGTGGGAGTACAGCAGCGTGGGCTGGACGAAGAAGCGCGCTTCGTGCTCGGTGCAACCCAGCATCACCGGCACGTCCGACGGCGCACCGGCGAAGTCGTCCCCGGTCATCACGTCGTTGTCCTGCACCGGGTACCACGTGAGATTTGCGGGTGTGTGCACCTGACCCGGCGGCGGGAAGGTGCCCGCCAGCGCGAAGGACGCCTCGCGCACCTGCTCCGTCGGCGCCTGGCGCAGCTCGTCGATGTCCCGGCTACCCAGCCTGTCAAACAGCGCCATGGTGGCCTCGGCCGAGCGTTCGTAGGACGGCGAGGACACCACCGCGTAGTCCTCGAACCCCGCGCTCTGGATGATCGCCCGATGGAACAGACCCGTCGCTGAGGGGGTGGACAGGAGCGCCCGCACTGCCGCTCCACCGGCGGACTGGCCGAACACCGTCACGTTGTTCGGGTCGCCCCCGAATGCCCCGATGTTCTTCGACACCCAGGACAGCGCGGCCACCCAGTCCAGCACCCCGAAATTCGCGCCCACCTCCGGATGCGCCAGGAAGCCGAACGCGCCCAACCGGTAGTTCAGCGACACCACCGTGACGCCCTGGCGAGACAACTCCTCGCCGGTCCAGATGCCCATCGACGCCGCGCCATTCAGGAACCCGCCACCGTGGATCCACACCATGACTGGTTGCTTCGCCGCACCGTCCAGCGTCGGTGTCCAGACGTTGAGGTACAGGCAGTCCTCGCTCTGCTCCGCCCCGCAGTCAAACCCGGTGTACGCGGTTTGGATCGCGGCGTTGCCGAACTTCGTGGCGTTCCGAACGCCGTCCCAGGGTTCTGGTGGTGCGGGCGGGCGCCACCGTCGGTCACCCACTGGCGGGGAGGCATAAGGCAAGCCGAGGAACTGGTAGATGCCTTCGGTCTCGGCACCGGCAATCAATCCTTGTTCTACGCGAACGTCGTCCACGATGATGGGTTCCTCTCTGAGTTGGTGGGCGGCGGGACCCGCGGTTACGCCGGCACGTCGGGTTCGTTGCGGATGAGCCGCAGCACGCGGGTGCGGTGGGCGGCGAACGCGGGGAGTGCTTTGGTGGTGATCTGGTCGCGTTGGGCGCCGAGGTCTGTGCGGATGCGTTCGCGAACGCGGGTGGGTGAGCCGGAGAGGACGACGACCTCGTCGCCGAGGTAGACGGCTTCGTCGATGTCGTGGGTGACGAGGATGACGGTCACCCCGAATTCGTTGCGCAGACCGAGAATGAGGTCTTCGAGTTCGGCGCGGGTCTGCGCGTCGACGGAGGCGAACGGTTCGTCCATGAGCAGGGCGTCGGGCTGGAAGGCCAGCGCGCGGGCGATCGCCACCCGTTGCTGCATGCCCCCGGACAGCTGCCAGGGGTACTGATCAGCGCTGGCTTCCAAGCCGACCGCGGCGAGCGCGGAGCGAGCCAACTCAGTGCGCTCAGCCTTGGGCGTCTTCTTCGACCGCAGCGGCAACATCACGTTGCCCTGCACCGACATCCACGGCATCAGGGAGCGGCTGTAGTCCTGGAAGACCACAGCCAACCGGGCCGGGGGTTTGGTGATGCGTTCCCCGTCGAGGAAGACCGCCCCCTCGCTCGGCGCCAGCAGCCCGGACATGCACCGCAGCAGGGTGGTCTTACCGGCCCCGGAGGGTCCGACGATGCACAGGAACTCGCCCCGCGCCACTTCGAGGTCGACACCGTCGAGGACCAGCTTGTCCCCCGCCCGGCCGCGGTACCGCTTGGACAACCCCTGCACCGACAGGATCGGCTCACTCGCGGCGCCGGTCGCCGTCACTGCATTTGACTTCTCCGTGCTGGGCATAGCAACCGTTCCCATCATGTGCGTTCCTTTACTCATGTGTAAGGCGCATTCCGCGGTGCCAGCCCAGGACGAGGCGTTCGAATCCGCGGAACGCAATGTTGAGGAGGTAACCGAGCAGGCCGAGGAAGATCATGCTGGCCCACATCTCCGAGATGGCGAATCCGCGTTGTGCCTGCAGCAGTTGGTAGCCGATGCCGTTGGTGGAGCCGACGAGCTCGCTGAACACGATCATGATGATCCCGATCGACAGCGCCGTGCGCATACCCGCGACGATCTGCGGGGACGCGGAGCGGAGCACCATCCGGAACAACCGGTCCGGCCAACGGATCCGGTAGCTGCGGGCCACGTCGTTGACCACCGGGTCGATGCTCCGCACCCCGTCGATGGTGTTCAGCAGGATCGGCCACACGGTCGCCGAGACGATCACGACCACCTGCAGGGTGGGGCCGATGCCGAGCAGCACCAACGCCGCGGGCACCAGCGCCACGGCGGGTAGCGCCCGCAAGAACTCCAGGATCGGCGCGAGTGCGTCGGCGATAATGGGAATGAGTCCCAGAAACAGTCCAATCAGGACGCCGAACACCGTGGCGAGGAAGAAGCCCGCGGCCAAGTGCAGGAGGCTGGGTACGGCGTCGGAGGTGAAGTGGGAGAACAACCAGACGTCGCGGAAGCTGGACACGATCGTGGACAGCGACGGGAAGTACAGCGACGTGCTGCCCGAGCTGGCAATCCACCACGTGGCGATGAGCACCACCGGGACCGCGAGCTCGATGCCGAGACGTCCAAGACGCCCGCCCACCCCGAACCTGCTCAGGCGGTGTCGCGAGCGCGATGCGATGAGTGCCATGCCAGGACCTTCCCCTCCGTCTTGACCATTGCCAGGTTGAGGACCACACCGAGTGCCGCCGCGACCACGACGAACGCATACATCCGCGGAGTGTCCTGTGTCTGCTGGGCCACCGCGATCGAGTTCCCGATACCCGGGGCACCGCCCAACAACTCCGCGCCCACCGCCAACAGCAAACTGATCGTCGCCGCGATGCGGATACCGGTGGCGATGAACGGTGCCGCACTCGGCAAAATCACGTTGAAGATCACTTCTTGACGCCGGAACCGGTAGGCCGCTGCCACATCGCGGGACACCGGATCGACCTGGTGCACGCCGTACATGCTCTGCAGGATCACCGGCCACACCGAACCGGCCACGATGAGCACCAACGCCATCTGCTCGGTCGCCCCATAGATCAGCAGAGCCAGTGGCAACAACACCACCGGGGGAATCGTGCGCAAAAAGTCAACCGTGACTCGGAACAACCGATAGACGATGTCGCTGGACCCGAACAACAACCCGATCGGTAGCGCGATGACCAAGGAGATCGCCAGACCAATGCCCCACGTGCGCACCGTGTCGCCGATGGTCGACCAGAAACCCGCCGTCGACACCAACGAACCCAACGCAGCTGCGATCGACGACGGTGACGCCACCGCATCCCGGGAGAACACCCCCGACAC
>JALYVL010000076.1 GCA_030853285.1 Actinomycetota bacterium
CGGCGGGATGCCGCGCGAGCGCGTGAGTACCGAGCGAGGGAAGATCCGCTGACGTCGTGTCAACGGCGAACATCGCTGCCACGCGGCAATCATGGTGCTGATCTCGGCCTGTAGCGGTGTCCCTGGTTCATCGGGCGCGCCGTACCACTGCTGCTCGACGGCGTCGATCACGGCGTCGAGGCTGGCTGCGGCGTCGGCGTCCAACGAGTGTTCGGTACCCAGCCGGACGGCCGCTGTGCGTGGCGTCTCCGTCCCGGAGATGTCGATCCCCCGGTCCCGAGAGAGATCCGTGAGCTCCGCCCATGCGGCGTCGGCGGTGCCGGCGGCCAGTCGACGGACGCGGCGCCGCCGACGGAGCGCCGCAGGCGCGCTCAGCGTCAATGCGAGGAGCATCGCCCCGAGCACCCCGCTCACCACAGACCTGTTGGGATGGGCAGGGCTTGTCGCCGCCGGTGCTGGCCCATCGGCGGTCGCGGCCGACGTGGGCGCCGTGGCGGAAGATGGCGAGGGCGGAGCAGCAGGCGTCGTCGCCACAGTCTCGGACGGCGCCTGCGCCGGGGGTGCGGGGGGGACTGCAGCCTGAGCGACGTAAGCGGGCACGATCGCCCGTCCGCCGCTCTGCGGTGTCGGGTCGAAGGTCACCCAGCCGATTCCGGCGAAGTACACCTCCACCCAGGAATGCGCATCGTCAGTGGTGATGGTACGTAGGGCGGCGTCTCCCGTGCCGGGCGTGTAACCCAGTACCACGCGGGTGGCGATCCCCAGCTCGCGGAGCATCACGGCCATCGCCGAGGCGTACTGCTCGCAGAATCCGCGCTTGGAGACGGTGAGAAAGTCGACCAGTGCGTCGCTGCCGATCCCGCCCGAGCCGGCGCTGAGCTCGTAGCTGAACCCGTTGGCAGGGTTGGTGAAGTAGTCGTTGAGTGCCACGGCGGCGTCGAAGGTGGTGGGCGCCTGCCCGGCGATGCTCTCGGCGAGCCGGCCTACCCGCGGGTCGACGCCGTCGAGCTGACGCCAGCGTGGATCGATGCTGCCCTGGCTTTGCGGAGGCGGACCCGCCTGACGCAGCCGGCCGGCATCGGCGCCGGGATCCACCGCGTCCACGGTGTAGGCGGGCAGCGAACGTCGCTCGGGGGTCTGCACCACGGCAGCATCCGCGTTGTAGGTGTAACCCTGTAAAGGTGCGTCCACGCCGCGGAGCGAGGTGGGAATCCCGGGGGAAGGCAGCCACCGATCGTCATAGCGTTGCCCGCGGACGGTGACGGTCTGCCTCAAACCGGCGAGCTCCTGCGTGGTCATACCGGGACCAAGGGCTTGCCCGGTGCCGAGTTTCTGCACCACCCAGCCCTGGTTGTTGATAAACCGGTCGAGGGTGACGGTGCGCAGGTAGGTGGGGTGATCCATCCCGGCGACAGTGAACAGGGGGGTGGCCGTGCGCGCACCCAGCTCCCCGCGCAGCTGGGTGAACGGGTTCAGTGCAACGCCCACTGAGCCGTTGTCGGTGTCGGGCAACCGTCCCGCGGTGCCAACCCCGGTGGCGGCGTTGCCGACGACGAGGGCACACGCCACGGCGGCGATGACACTCACCGCAGCAGCCGGTGAGCGTAGGCCGGCGGCACCTGCCCCCGGCCCCGAGGTCTCGGTTCGCCGGGCACCGTCGGACAGCAGCAGCAGAACCACAGCCAGCGCGCCGAGCGCGAAGGACCACCACGGCAGCAGGCTGCGGGTCAGCGACGCGGGAACGGCGACCACACAGAGCAGGACCAGACCGGCGATCGCCGGTGCGCCCACCCCGGCCACCAGCGCGTCGACCACAATCGCCGCGCAGCCCAACGCGCCCACCACCAGCAGCAGCATCTCCTGGGTCGGCGCCACCGGAGGCTTCTCCGCCGCGATCTGCGCGCCGACACCGTCCAGCAAGGCGCGAAGGCTCCCCATCGCCGTCGGACCGGGAAGCACGCCGAGGACACCGGAATCGGTGAAGACGACGGTGAGCAGCGCGATCAGCGCGAGCAGCTGACCGAGCACCACCAGCGCGGGCGGTGCCCGCAGCAGCCGCAGCGCGACGCCGAGGACGGCCACCGTCGCGATGGTGCCTGCGACGGGCAGTACCCACTGTCCCGAGGTGAACACCGGAGCAAGTGCGGCACAGCTCAGCAGCAGGGCCAACCCGCCGAGCAGCGAGGGGATCGGGCGACCCGCACCGGTGGTCATCGGCGGGTGCCCCGTTGGCCGAGCGCCGACCACAGCTGGGCCGCCGAAGTTCGGCGCTCGCACTGCAGCACGGTCCATCCCGCCGACCGCAGGGCGTCGGCTCCGGTGCCGGCCTGCAGATGCACGGCAGCCGCAGAGGGCGCGCGGCCGCCCCGGTCGAGCAGCGCCGCCGCGGTGCGCATGTCCAGGTCGCCGAGCACGGCGATGAGCCCGTCGCCGCCCAGCTGGCGCAGCACCGCCCCGAAATCCGTACGGTCGCTCGGTGCGATCAGCGCCAGCTCGTCCATGCCTTCCTCCCCGGCCGCGAGCACCTCGCCCTCGGTGGTGAGCACGCGGGTGGGAATACCGGTGCTGTGCAGGTGCACGGCCATGCTCGCGATCAGACTGACCGCCCGCTCGAGGCTGGAACGCTCGCCCTCGCCGGTGTGCGCGCTGCGCCGGGTGTCCAGTAGCAGGACCATGCCTGCTCCGTGCCCGTGCTCGGCGGTGCGCACCATCAGCTCGCCACGTCGGGCCGTGCTGGGCCAGTGAATGCTTCGGGTGTCGTCCCCGGGCGTGTAGATGCGTAACTGGGCATCGCGGACGGTCGGGGCGAGCGTCCGTTGCGGCCGTCCGTGCTCGGCGCCCACGGCGCGCGCTGCGGCGCCGTCCGTCAAATGCTCGACGCGGGGACGCACGAGCACAGCGGTGGGCTCGCCCACAGTGCGGACCAGCGCAGTCAGTCCCAGGGGGTCGGCGACGCAGACCTGCAACGGGCCGAGCAGCTGCGCTCCACGCAGTCGTGGGGCGAGCGAGTAGTGCACCGACGCAGTGGTTCCCGCGCGGAGGCGGCCGAGCACCAGCTGTGCATCGTGGCCGACGCCGGGCGGTACGAGATCACGCAGCAGCAGCCCGGCCAGTGGAGTGCGGGAACGGGCGTGTAGCGCCAGCTCGACGCTCGGGTGGTCACCGACTGCGATTGGTCGGGGGCGCACCGTGCGTATGACCTGCACGCGCAGGATCGACCACCCGCATAACAGTGCGCTCAGCACGGGCAGCGCGATGAGCAGCGCAGCCACCCGCAGCAGATCTCGTTCGTCGAGGACGAAGGCGCACACCCCGCACGCCAACCCGGCCGCGATCAGGCAACGCCCGCGGGTGGTGAGTCCGGCTACCGGCCAGCGCACTCAGCGGATCCGCGGAGTTGGCACCGGACTGCGCGGTACGGCGATGCGGCTGAGGACGTCCTGCACGAGCGACGAGGCATCGCGACCCGCGGCCACCGCTTCGCCGGTGAGCATCAGTCGATGAGCGAGCACGGGCGCGGCCATGGCGGTGATGTCGTCGGGTACGACATGTGCGCGGCCGTCCATTGCTGCCATCGCCCGTGCCGTCCGCACCAAGTGCAGGGTCGCGCGCGGCGAGGCACCCAGGCGGACCAGCGGACAGGACCGAGTTGCCCCGACCAGGTCCACCACGTAGCGACGCAGCTCGCCGGCGATGTGCACGGCGCGCGCCGCCTCGATCATGGCGCGCACATCGGCGGCCGCGCAGACCGGACGAAGGGCCTCCACCGGGTCCTCGGCCGCGTGGGCGTCGATCATGCCCAGCTCCGCTGCGGCACTCGGGTACCCCAGTGAGACGCGGGCGGTGAAGCGGTCTCGCTGGGCCTCCGGCAGTGGGTAGGTGCCTTCCATCTCTACCGGATTCTGGGTCGCCAGCACCATGAACGGCTCGGCCAGGCGGTAGGTGGTCGAGTCCACCGTGACCTGTTGCTCTTCCATGCATTCCAGCAGCGCCGACTGAGTCTTGGGGGAGGCCCGGTTGATCTCGTCGGCCACCAGCATGTTCGCGAAGACCGGGCCGGGTCGGAACTCGAACTCGCCGCTGCGTCGGTCGTAGATCGACACCCCGGTCACGTCGCTGGGCAGTAGGTCCGGAGTGAACTGAATGCGCGAGACGCTGGAGTCCACGGCGCGAGCCAGCGACTTGGCCAGGGCCGTCTTGCCCACACCGGGGACGTCCTCGAGCAGTAAGTGACCGCCCGCGAGCAGCGTGACCACGGCCGTGCGAACCACGGAGCTCTTGCCCAGCACCACCTGCTCGACCGCGGCCACGATGCGCGCCGCGGTCTCGGCAACCTCGTCGGGCGTCCACGAAGGGGTGAGCCTCTGCTCCCAGGCGGCGCTGGTCTGCGATGTGCTCACGTGTTCCTCCAGAGCGCCTACGAACGGGTTGGGCCCGGGTGGGGCACCCCACGAGTGTGCCAAACCTGCAGCGACCGCGTTCGCACGAACAGCGCCCCGGATTCCCCACTTGCCCCCACTGGAGGGTTCTCGCCACAGATCAACGACCGCCCGGCGCTGTGATGGTCGCAGAATGCGGCCGAAGCAGGCGCACCGATGCGGCTTCACCGCCACCTTCCCCCACCATCGGTTGGACGTCTTGAACTGGAGGAATAAGGTTACTCGGGTGTTTTTTCAGCGCCGTGTCGGCTTGCCTGAGTCTGGTGGTGGGGTACGGTGGTGCGAAGTGGGGCGGATTCGAGCGCCACGGTCGGGATCCGGTCTGGCGAACGGTGTGGAGGTGCGACATGGAGACCATGTTTCTCGGCACCTACAAGCCCAAGCTGGACGACAAGGGCCGCCTCACGCTGCCTGCCAAGTTCCGCGATGCGCTGGCCGGCGGCGTCATGGTCACCAAGGGCCAAGATCACAGCCTCGCGGTCTATCCGCGCGAGGAGTTCATGCTGCGGGCGCGCAAAGCAGCAGATGCGCCGCGCACGAACGAGGCCGCCCGCGCCTTCGTCAGGGCCATGGCTGCGGGAACCGACGAGCAGCACCCCGATGGGCAGGGCCGGATCACACTCTCCGCCGATCACCGCCGCTACGCGGGCCTGGCCAAGGACTGCGTCGTCGTCGGCTCCATGAAGTTCTTGGAGATCTGGGACGCACAGTCCTGGCAGACCTACCTCGACGCCAACGAGGAGAGCTACTCCCAGGCTCGAGAGGAGTCTCTCGGCGACATTGTCTAGCTCGAATTGTCTAGCTGCCGACACCTACGGGTGTCCCGAGGCCTCCGTCCGAGGATGGCCCTGACGCACTTCCCCGGCGTCAGGTCACCTTCGTTCGGACGGGGACCCCGGGACATCCGAACTGAACACCTGCACCGCACGATCCGCACCAGCACGAGAGGGAGGGCCGGTGGCTTCTGGAACCGCCCAGCACCACCACACTCCCGTTCTGCTGCACCGCATCAGCGAGCTGCTCGATCCCGCCATCAGCGTTCCCGGCGCGGTGCTGGTCGACGCCACCCTCGGCCTGGGCGGCCATGCGGCGCACCTGCTGGCCACGCACCCGCAGCTGCGTCTCATCGGACTGGACCGCGACCCGAACGCCTTGACCATGGCGGCCGATCGTCTCACCGAGTACGGCGATCGCACCACGCTGGTGCACACGGTGTACGACGGCATCCCCGACGCACTGGAACAGGCGGGCCTCGGCCGCGGAGGCCTGGTGCACGGTGTGTTGTTCGACCTCGGCGTGTCCTCGATGCAGCTCGACGCCACCGAACGCGGCTTCGCCTACGCCAAGGACGCGCCGCTGGACATGCGGATGGACCCGACCACCGGGATCACCGCCGCCGAGGTGCTGAACACCTACCCGCACGGCCAGTTGGCGCGCGTGCTCTCCACCTACGGCGAGGAGCGCTTCGCCGGACGCATCGCCTCCGAGGTGCTGCGCCAACGCGAGCGGGAGCCCTTCACCACCAGCGCTCGCCTGGTCGAAGCCATCTACGCCTCGGTGCCTGCGGCCACCCGTCGCACCGGGGGCCACCCGGCCAAGCGGACCTTTCAGGCCTTACGCATCGAGGTCAACGGCGAGCTGGACGCGCTGCGGGCGGCGCTGCCTGCCGCGTTGGATGCCCTTGCGGTGGGTGGACGCATGGCGGTGATGTCCTACCAGTCACTGGAGGACCGGGTTACCAAACACGAGCTCGCGCCCCGGCTGCGCTCGCGGACACCGCAAGACCTGCCCGTGGAGCTGCCCGGCCAAGGCGCCGAGCTGCGTTCGCTCACCCGAGGCGCCGAGCGCGCCACCGAAGCCGAGATCGACGACAACCCGCGGGCTGCACCGGTACGACTGCGTGCCGTGCAGCGCATCTCCAGGAGGCCGGCATGACCGCACCCACTCGAACCCGTCCGGCCCCCACGCGGCGCACCCCGCGTACCGCCCCCACCGCACGGCCACGAGGCGGCGCACGCTCCCTGGCGGCGCAGCGGGCGTACTCGCGCAAGACCGAACGCACGCAACGCTGGATGCACCTGGTGCCCGACCCGCTGGCCAACGTCGCGGTCCGGCGGCGGGTGCCGTTCGTGGCCCTCGTCATCGCGATGCTCGGACTCGGACTCATCGCCACGCTGTGGTTGTCCACCGATGCAGCCGAGGGTTCCTATCAAC
>JALYVL010000077.1 GCA_030853285.1 Actinomycetota bacterium
GGGCCATGTTGTCCCGCAGGTAATCGAAGCCGAACTCGTTGTTGGTGCCGTAGGTGATGTCGGCCGCGTAGGCCGCGCGCCGCTCCTCCGGGGTCATCCCGGAAAGAATGGTGCCCACCTCGAGGCCGAGAAAGCGGTGCACGCGGCCCATCCAGTCGGAGTCGCGCTTGGCGAGGTAGTCGTTGACCGTGACCACGTGCACCCCGCCGCCGCCAATAGCGTTCAAATAGGCAGGGAGTACGCAGGTCAGCGTCTTGCCCTCACCGGTCTTCATCTCCGCGATGTTGCCCAGGTGCAGTGCTGCGCCGCCCATCACCTGCACGTCGAAATGCCGCTGGCCCAGCACCCGCATGGACGCCTCTCGGGCCACCGCGAACGCCTCGGGCAGTAGCTCGTCGAGGTGCTCGCCGTCGGCGTAGCGCGTGCGGAACTCCTCGGTCTTGGCGGCCAGCTCCGCGTCGGTGAGGGCCTCCACGTCCGGGGAGAGGCTGCTGACGTGGTCAGCGATGGACTGGAGGCGTTTGACCATGCGGCCCTCGCCTGCACGCAGCAGCTTTGAAAACGACAACACAGCTTGTTTCGTCCCTCGGTCATTGACGGCCACGGTCCGGCCAAGGCGAGCACCCTGGCCGGACCCCATGGTAGGCGGATCCGCACAGCCCGTCGTCCATCATGCCTTGCCGACCAGGTGGCCGGGGTGCTGACTCACACCAGGCGGATCACTCCGTAGTCAAAGGCGTGCCGCCGGTAGACCACGCTCGGCTGGTTGGTCTCGGCGCACTGGTACAGGAAGAAGTCATGGCCGACGAGCTCCATCTCGTACAGAGCCTGATCGACCGACATCGGCACCGCAGGATGCTCCTTGGTGCGGACTATCCGACCGGGCCCCTCGTCGATGACCTCGCTCTCACCGGGGCTCTGCACGGCATCGTCGCGTGCTGCGAGGCCTGCCGTAGCCTCGGCCACCGACACCGGGGTGTGCCGTCCGTGGTGCACGGTGCGACGGTCGTGTGAGCGGCGCAGGCGCGCCTCCAGCCTGTTGATGGCCAGCTCGAGTGCGGCACCGAAGTTCTCGGCGCACGCCTCCGCGCGGACCACGGGCCCCTTGCCGGTCGCGGTGAGCTCCACCCGTTGGCAGTTCTTGGCCTGGCGTCGGTTGGGTTCGTGCTGCAGCTCGATGCCGAACAGGTAGATCGAGCGGTCGAACCGCTCGAGCCGGGTGAGCTTGTCGCTGACGTAGGCGCGGAAATGCTCGGGGACCTCGACGTTGCGCCCCTTGATCACCAGCTCAGCCGGAGCTCGCTCCACGGCGCCGGCCTGGGCGGCCTCCGCGGACTCGTCGACGACGAACGGTGACGGTGTCGGTTGCTCTGCGGTGGCTGGGTTCTTGGCTCCCATCTCCACGCGCTCACTGTCGATGGTGTCCGGTGTAGTCGTCACTCAAAAACCTCCCACGTTGGGCCGGCCGCGGCTGCAGGGCCGGCGCTCATCGGCTGCGCCGGGAGGGGAACCGCCCGGCGCCACTGTTCGAAGGACCTCCTCCGCTCCGCGCACATTCGGCTGCTGATGCCGACGGTAACCCCGATCACCTCGCATAGACAGCCCCTGGTACCCGTGGCGCGTTCACTGCACGGCCGCCAGGACCAGGACCGCGTGCACTCGTACGCCGTGCCTGCCCAGCGCCGCCGTGCTGGCGGCGGCGGTGGCGCCGGTGGTCAGGACGTCATCGACCAGCACCACGGTCGCGTGGGCCTGCGGCATGCCGCGGTGGGAGAACACGACCCGCCCCGCCAAGTTGGCCAAGCGTTCATCGGCGCTGAGACCCACCGAGTCGCGGACCCCGCGTCCGGAATGCAGCGCGGGCCACACGCTGGTGGCGTCGAGCTCTCCGGCGCACGCCCGCGCGGCCTGCAGAACCGGGTCGCCGCCGCGGCGTCGGGCGGCTGCGCGACGGCTGGGCGCAGGAATCAGACAAAGCGGCGCCAGCTCGGGGGGATCCAGCTCGCCCCACTCCCACAAGCACCGGATGGCCGCCGCCCACGCTGCGCCGATCGGAGACACCAGATCACGGCGGCCGCGTTCCTTGGCCGCGATCACCATCGCCCGACGGGGGCCTGCGTACGGTCCCGTACCCCACGCCCGGGGAACGCCATCCACCCTGGTGCGCAGCAGAATCGGCTCGCTGTGCAGTTGCTCGGCACAGGCCGGGCACCACCGCGTGCCCGGCGCGCGGCAACCACCGCACTCGGTGGGCAGGATCAGATCGAGCAGCGCACGCATGCGCCCATCCTGCCCAGGGTTGGTCCTCGGAACGCGCCGATTCGCCGTTCCTGTGCACAGCCGGGGCCCTGTGGACCAATGCTCAGCCCGGCAGGATCGGGATGTTCTTGTCCCCGCTGAGCCCGGCGATCTCCCGCCAGTAGCGGTCCGCCGCGGCGTCGCCCACGTTGAGCTGTAACACCCCCCGACTATCAGCCGCCAGCACGGAGGAGGTGGGCGCGGCCGAGACGAAGCGCACCGGTGGCGAGAGGTTGCGGCTGGGTAGCGCCTGAACCTGCGCGCCATCGACACCCACGGTGACCACGGGGGCATCGTCGGCACGGACCGCGACGACCAGGGTGTCGGCGCTGCTCCAGTCCAGCGACACCCCGGTGTCGGCCAGACTGGGCGCCACCAGCTTGGGAGCAATCAGTGCGAGACCACCATTTGCGGAGCGGGCCACGATGGCGACGTAGACCCGACCACCCACCACCAGGCCCGCCCGGACACCGTCCCTGGACAACCGCAACGCCCCGATCGGGCCACCCAGCGCGGCGATCGAGCCGACGTCCACCGGCGAGCTGGACACCTGGCCGGTCGTGGGCTCACGGACCGCCCGTACGACAGCCGCCCCGTCCACGGCCACCCACACCGCACGGTCGTCACTGGCCCAGCTCGGCCGCGTCATGGTGTTGCCAGTGGCGGCCGGTACCGCCGTCGGGCCGCCCAACCCGCCGAGCAACAGTTGCACCACAGCACCTGGCGCAGGGGCGGGCATCGTCGACACCGCAGCGACCTGCTGCGCGTCGTGGGAGATCGCCGCTGTCTCCAACGAGCTCGCGTGCCCCAGTGGACCCGCGACCGCGGCCACCCCTGCGTCGGTCACCTTGACCAGGGAACCACCCGAAATGGCGTGCAATCCGGTATCGGCGCCCGGTGAGGATCCCGGATCGGTGGAGGCGACGTCGGTGGTGTCCCAGCCGCGTGGATGCTTCTCGTCCAGTGGCGCCCCATCGGCCAGCAGCACATACGGCGCCCGCACCTGCGCGGCGTCCAGGGTCCACACCACCTGCGCGGCGAGCAGCTGACGTTGCGCCGCGTCGCGGGTGTCCAAGCCCCCGAAGTCGATACTCACGCCCGCCGATCCACCGGCAGCAGGAACCCCGATCCCGCTGGCCGTGGTCACATTGCTGCGCAGGCGCACGTCCTTGCCCAGCTCGCTCACCACCCCGGACGCGAGCTGCGGGCTCGCACCACCGATCAGCAGCTCGACCAACCGCGCAGCCACCGAGTCGGAGTCGCGGGCAACCCAGCGCGGGTCGGGAACCACCTTGCTCAGATCAGGATTCAGGAAGTACACCGGCAGCCGCTGGTACTGCGCGAGGAAGTCGCTGCGCTGCAGCAGCACCCCGGCAGGCAAGGCGTCGATACGCCATTGGCCGTCGACCTGCACGAGCGTCATCCGCGCCTCATAGCTGCCCTGGTCCACCGCGTACACACCGGTCGGGCTCAAGGTGCCTACGCGATCGGCGCGCAGCAGAATCGTGACCTTGTTCGCGGAACGGCTGTCGTAGAGCGTGTCCAGGTTGGCGACCACCGTGGTGCTGGCTCCGTCGTCCCAGTTCTTGGAACCACCGGCCGTCAGATATTGCCTGCCGAGTCGGTGCTGCCCGCGTTGGGAGCCACTGGCCGAGACGAAGTCGCGCACCAGTAGGTCCGGGTCGCGCCCGGAGATGGGCGCCTGTTCGGCTTGGCCGCTCGGCTGCACGCCCACGCTGGCGACGACCCGCGGCGCCGAGTCCGTCGGCACTGCGGCACACCCGGCCAGGACGACCAGGCAGGCCAGCGCAGACACGAATACGCGCACGCGGTTCATCGGAGAGCCACGGTAGCCGAGGGCGGTACGAGTGGCAGTGGACTATCGGTGAGCTCGGTGTCCTGACGCAGCGGCAGGGTCAGCCGGAAGCAGGCACCCTCGCCTGGGCGCCCCCAGGCGTCCAGCCATCCACCGTGCAGGCGGGCGTCCTCCAGGCTGATCGCGAGACCGAGACCGGTGCCGCCCGAGCGTCGTACCCGGGAGGGGTCCGCACGCCAGAAGCGGTGGAACACCAGCTCGGCCTCCCCCGGCCGAAGGCCCAATCCGGAATCGCGGACGACGACCGCCACCGCGGTGTCCGACGCCTGCAGCTGCACATGGATCGGTTTGCCCTCGCCGTGATCCAGCGCATTGGCCAGCAGGTTGCGCAAAACCCGCTCCACGCGCCGGGCGTCCGCCTCGACCAGAACCCGCTCGTCCGGGAGGTCGAGCACGATCTCGGTGCCGGTCTGCGCGACGAGGTTGTGCACCGTCTCCATGGCGGCGCGCACACACAGCCGCACGTCCAGCGGCTCCGCCGCGAGCTCGGCCATACCCGCGTCGTGCCTGCTGATCTCCAGCAGGTCGGCGAGCAAGTTCTCGAAACGATCAAGCTCGGCGACCAGCAGCTCGGCCGAGCGCCGCAGCGCCGGGTTCATCTCCTCGCTGCCCGCGTGCAGTACGTCGGCGGCCATTCGCACCGTGGTCAGCGGGGTACGGAGCTCATGACTGACGTCGGAGGTGAAGCGCCGCTGCAGGGCGCCGAACTCTTCCAGCTGCGCGATCTGCTCGGCCAGGCTCGCGGCCATGTCGTTGAACGCGAGACCGAGCCGGGCCACGTCATCCTCTCCGCGGACCGGCATTCGCTCCTCCAGGTGGCCGTCGGAGAACCGCTCGGCGACATCCACGGCGGCCCGCACGGGCAGCACCACCTGCCGGGTGACCAACGCGGCAATCCCGGCCAACAGCAACAGCAGCACCGCGCCACCCAAGGCCAGGATGCCCTGGATCAGGCTGATGTTGCGTTCCTCGCTGGTGAGCGGAAATACGAGGTACAGCTCCAGACTGGCCACGTCCGACGGCGCCGGGGTACCGACGACCAAGGTCGGCACGCCCGAGACTGTCGTGTATTGGTAGGTCAGTTGACCGGCCTGGACGAACGGTCGCAGTGACGCAGGCACCTCACCCACCGGCCCACTGCTCACCGCACCCCGGGGCCCGTCCCCCCGCACGATGAGCACCGGTTCGAACGCGCCCGCCCCACTGCTGGAGGAGCCGGAAAGGTTGACCCCCGGGCTGGTGAGCGCCGAACCAGCGCTGGTCAGCCTGCTGCGCAGCGAATTGCTCTCATCCGCGCCTGCGAGCTCGCGCTGCACGGTCGCCCGTGCGCGCTCGACCTCCTCGGTCGCCGCGGTGACCTTGGCATCCAGCAGCCGTGCGGTGACCTGGCTGAGCAACACCAGGCCGAGGGCGAGCAGGACGATGAAGGACAGCACCATGGTCGAGGTGACCACCCGCAGCTGCAGCGACCGCCGCCAGGAGTGGGCGAAAACCCGTGCCGCGGCGACACCAAGGCGCCGGAGGTGGCGCAGCGCTCGGCCCTGCGCGCGCAGTGCCCTGCTGTTCCGCAGTGCGCGGACCAGGCCACCGATCACGGCGGCCCGGCTTTGTACCCGACGCCGCGAACGGTGAGTACCACCTCGGGGTGCTCGGCGTCGAGTTCGATCTTGGCTCGCAACCGCTGCACGTGCACGTTGACCAAGCGGGTGTCGGCCGCGTGGCGGTAGCCCCACACCTGCTCGAGCAACACGTCTCTGGTGAACACCTGGCGTGGTTTGCGAGCCAGCGCCACCAGGAGGTCGAACTCCAGCGGCGTCAGCGCGATGTGCGCTCCGCCGCGGGTGACCTGGTGGGCAGGGACGTCGATGCTGACGTCGGCGATCTCCAGCAACTCGGCGGGCACGTCGTCGGTGCGGCGCAGCCGGGCCCGCAGCCGGGCGATGAGCTCCTTGGGCTTGAACGGCTTCATCACGTAGTCGTCGGCCCCGGATTCCAGCCCCAGGACCACGTCGACAGTGTCCGTCTTGGCGGTCAGCATCACGATCGGCACGCCCGACTCCACCCGGATGGCGCGGCACACGTCGATGCCGTTCATGCCCGGCAGCATGAGGTCGAGCAACACCACGTCGGGCTTGAACTCTCGGACGGCGGCCAGCGCACGCGAGCCGTCGCCGACCACGGCGGCGTCCATCCCTTCGCCGTGCAGCACGATCGTGAGCATCTCCGCCAATGCTGCGTCGTCGTCGACCACCAGGATCCGAGGCTTCATGCCTCACATGGTGTCATCCTCGGACTCGCCGGGACCGCTGCGACGCGGTGTCGCTAGCTCAGAATGCGGGCGACCAGTGAATCGATGCTTCCCCGCCCAGGGTGCGGGGTGTGCACGAACCATGGCGATACCCACTGGTCGCCGGCCAGGCCGTCGTAGACGGCGCCGGTGCGCGCCTGCAGCCCGCCGTCCCGCT
>JALYVL010000078.1 GCA_030853285.1 Actinomycetota bacterium
GGCGGTGAGCCGGCGCAGCAGCTGGCCGAACACCACTGTCTCCTGCTCGGTCTGTCCGGACGCAGGCTCGTCGAGCAGGAGCACCCGCGGTCCCGCCATCAGTGCCCGCGCCACCTCGACGACGCGCGCCTGCCCGGTGGGGATGTCGGCCACGTCCTTGTCGGCGACTGCGGTCAGCCCGGTCAGCTCGAGCAGGCGCTCGGTCTCGCTTCCCACATCGATGCGGCCGCGTTGGTTGGCGTTGCGGATGTCGCCGGCGACCCTGAGGTTGTCGCGCACCGAAAGTGAGAGGAACAGCTCGAGGCGCTGGAAGGTGCGGCCCAGTCCCCGATGCGCGCGCTTGGCCGGGGAAAGCCTGGTGACGTCCTTGCCATCGAGCAGCACCCGTCCGCGGGTCGGACGCTGTAGCCCGGTGATCGCGTTGAACAAGGTCGTCTTGCCCGCCCCGTTGGGACCGATCAGGCCGGTGACAGTGCCTGCCTCTGCGCCGATGCTCACCTCGCCCACGGCGGTCAGACCGCCGAAGCGGACGGTGAGCCCTTCTGTCTGCAGCATGGCCATTGTCGATCAGCTTCCTTGTCCGGTCAGCGCCAGCTTCTGGTCCAGCAGTACCCGCACGTCCTCGGTATAAGGCTCGTCGATTCCGACCGATTCCGGCAGTGGCGTCGCCGGTAGCGAGGTGTCGCGCATGGCGGCGGGCATGAAGACCTGCCCGAGCACCGGCAGCATCATCAGCACGATGTAGGTGATGATGCCGAACCACCAGTTGTCGAGCAGCCCGGCCAGCGCCAGCAGATAGGCGAGCACCTCGACGACCACTCCGCCGACCAGCACCGGCATCGCCTTCGCTCGAAGGGTGCGGTACCCCTCGAACAGTTCGTGCAAGAAGCCGCTGGGGCTGCGCCCGATGGTGATACCGATCAGGGCAGGCAGCACCGCGGCCACGTGGCCGAGCGCGGTGTACAGCCCGGACAGCCCGGAATCGGTCGCGGCCAAGTTGTTGAACGAGGTGATGATCACCAAGAAGCCGACACCAGAGAGCAGGCCACCGACGAGGGCACCGGTCACATACCCGATGCCGGCGGAGACGGTGAGCATCAACAGCGACAAGCTGAGCAGGATCGAATAGTTGTCGGTGGTGACCGTGCCAATGGCACTGGAGATCAGCAGACCACCCAGTCCGGCGATCGCGGCAGAGATCATGAACACACTCAGCTTGAGCTTGACGATGTTCTGGCCGAGCATCGCCGAGGCGACGGGGCTGTCCTTCAATGCCGCCAGACGTCGCCCGTAGCCACTGTTGCGCAGGGCGATCAGCCCGATGCCGATGAGGGCGAAGACGACCGTGGTCGTGATCAAGAAGGTCGTGGTGTTGTGCAAATCCAATGGCCCGACCTTCAGCGGGGGGACGATGAGCGTGCCCTCGGTGAACAACGAGAAGTTGATGTGCAGCAGCGGAAGCACGTGCGGGCTGATGTCGGCCAAGATCATGTTGGATACGAAGACGCCGAACGCCATGGTGGCCAGGGCCAGGTAGAGCCCGCGCAGGCGCAGCGCGGGCAGCGCCACCAAGGCGCCGACGATGGCGGTCACCACAACGGCGAGCAGCACCCCCCAGATCGACATGCGCTGGTCGACTCCCACGCCCGACAATCCGAGGTGGAAGACGATGATCGTGGCGATCGCGCCGAAGGAGAGCACGGCGAGGTTCAGCTGCCCGGCGTAACCCGTGAGCACGGTGAGCGACAACGCGGCCACGGCGAATGCCATGCCCAACATCAGCACGGTGACGTCCGTGTCCACCATGAGCAGCCGCAGCAGCACGACCGCCACCACCAACGCGGCGCCGGCAACAACCGCGGTGCGCACGGGCGGCACCCGGTAGCGCTCCCTCGTCCGCACGGCGACGGTCCGCAAACGATCCTGCGGCAGCACGATCAGCACGAGGAACAGGATGATCATCGGCAGCGAGATACGGAAGTTGCTGGTCCAGGACCAGGAGCTCGGAAAGTAGCTGAGCACGTAGTTCGCGGCGAGGCCCAACACGACGGCACCGAGGAACGTACGGGGAATGCTGCGTAGCCTGCCGAACATCGCGGCTGCGAACGCGTCGATGACCAGCAGGGTCAGAGTGCTCGCCTGCAGCGTGCCGCCCGCGATGGGGGTGACCAGGATGCCGGCCAGCACGGCCAGCATCCCGCCGAGTACCCAGGACAGCAAGGAGAGGAAAGCCGGATTGTGCCCGTTGAGCTGCACCAGGTCCGGATCGTCCACCACGGCGCGCATCGCCACACCCGCCCGAGTGCGGTAGAACAGCACCCGCAAGCCGATGGCGATCAAGACAGCGACGCCGAAAGTGATCGCCTCGTGTGTCGATATCGTCACCCCGAACAGCGACACGTTGCTGCTCGCACCGAAAAACTTCTGGCTCGTGCGCGACTCGAGTGGGTCCCAGATCCACTGCGACAACGCGACAGCGCCAAGCAAAATTGCCACGGTGACGACGATCTTGGTCACTTCGGAGGTGTCCCGCAGGCCACGGATGATCAGCAGGTAGAGCCCACCCCCCATCAGCGGAGCCACGACCAGCAACGTCAGCGCCAGTGCGAGCAGGGTGGGCATGCCCCAGCCGGTGTGCAGCTGCCAATACACGAACGCGCCGAGCATGGCCTCCGCCCCGTGGGCGAAGTTGAACACACCCGACGTGGTGTAGGTCAGCACCAGACCGGAGGCGGCGATGCCGTAGACCGCGCCGAGGACCAGGCCGAGTGCGGTGGTGGTGAGAAAGACGTTCATCGGCAACCTTCGTGGAGACGAGCGGTGGGACTGGTTCAGCCGAGCGGACGGGGCGGTTCCAGCACGGACACCGCCCCGCCCTTTGCGCTCAGGCCTGTGGCTTGATCACGTCCGGCGTCAGGAACTTGGTCGCGATCCGATCCGGGTTCAGCGTGGTGCCGTAGGTGGACGCCGGGGTCTTGAACCGGTAGCTGGGGTCGCACTGGAACTCGGCCTGCGTGGCGGGGAAGGCCTGCGTCCACTTGGTCTTGTCCAGCTTCAGCAGCAGGCCGCACGAGGGTGGCAGGTTGCCACCCGGGTCGGTGGACGCGTGGAGTCCGCCACCGGTCCAGTCGTGCGTCTTGGCCAAGTTGTTGACCATGCACTGGCGGGTCAGGGTCGAGCCGCAGGTCTTCGCCGCGTTCGCCCACAGCAGGAAGGACGACGCGGCCTGCTCGCCGAGCACGCCGGTCTTTCCTTGGACCGCGGCAACCACGTCGACGTACTGCTTGACGGCCGGGACCGCGCCGGCGTTCTCCAGCGGCTGCGTTGCAGCCTGCACGTAGACATCATCAGCCAGGCCCGCGCCGTTCGACTGGGCGAAGTCGGTGGTGTACCCGTTGGCTTGCATGAGGTACTTGGGGCGGGCGCCGACCTGGTTCATCGCGGCAAGCATGCCGTTCAACTGCGGACCCGGGTTCGGCGCATACACGATCTTCGCGCCGCAGTCCTTGAACTTCTGCGCGAACGGCACATAGTTGGGCTCACCCGTGTAGTTGAGGGTGACGCCGCAGTCCAACGTCTTGTAACCTGCGGCCTGGGCGGTCGGCATCAGCTTCGCGATGGTCGCCTGGGTGGCGGGCAGCGTGTTGTTCATGAAGCCGGCGCCGCTGGTGACGTCTGGGAACTGCTTGGCCATCTGGTACCAGCCGGACGCGGGCTGATAGTCGACCGGGTTGGGGATCGCCTGATACATCATCGGGGCGTTCGCGAAGTCCGGGCCCACGGTGTAGGCGGGGACGGCGGGCAGCTTGCAGGCAATGCGGGTTTGCTCGGATCCCTCATCCCCGGCCCAACCCTCGCCGACGAGCATGAAATCGGACTTGCATGCCTTGGTCATGGCGGTGTTGACCTGCGTGATCGCCGCGTCGTAGAAGTTGCCGTTGAGGGTGCGGCCGTTGATGCCTCCCTGGTCGTTGCACCACTTGATCATCCCTTTGACCGCGTCGCCGATCTCCTTGTTCAAGCCCGGCTGCGAAGCGAAGCCTCGGTCGTCGCCGTAGCCGATGCTGATCGAGCTGTCCGTGACGCCTTGGTCGGTGGCACCCTTGGCGGCGCCCTTGCCGCACGGCGACGCGAGTGTGCCGAAGTTCGCCGTGCTCGCCGCACCGGTCGCGGCCGCATTGGCGCTGGTCGCCTGCCCGGGACCCGTGTCCGATCCGCTGCGGCTGCTGCTACAGGCGGGTACCGCAATTAGGAGCGCGAATACCGCGGCCCCCATGGTGATAGTTCTCCTGCGTTGCACGATCATGCTCCTTATTTCGGCGGGTCCTTGCGGGCCGGCGAGTGAAAACACTCGAGTGACAATCGATTGCGTTGGGTCTTCGGTCTCTGCCGTGAGCAGCCGGGGCCGGTAGCGTGGGGGCCGCGCCTTCCACGCTGGTGGGGCAAATCACACACCGCCACTCGCTGGGCCGCAGCATCGTTCCCGGTCAGTGAGACGCTGCCCTCGCACCAGATTTGGTGGACCCGAGACGGCCTGTCAATCTCGGACTGGCACACCATTCGCTGCGTCGCGTGGGCGTAGATCGGCCGCCGAGGTTCGGGCGATCATCATGCTGCAGGCCAACCGCAGGTCGCCCTCGGCGTCGGCCATGGAAAGACGGCCGTTGAGGCTGGACTGCAGAATTCCACCCCAGGCTTGGAGCAGGACCCGCATCACGGCGAGGTCTTCCTCCGTCGGGCGGTCGATCCCTGCCACGGTGAGGAGCAGGTCGCGCATCGTGTTGTCGATCGTCGCGACATCGGTCACCGTGGCTGCATTCGCCACCGTGGCCGATTGCATCATCGTGTTGGTCAGGTGCGGACGGCTCAGCAGTGCACGGTTCGCACGAACCAGCACATCAAACACCTGTTCCGCCGGGTCGGCAGACGTGGGCGCGCGTTCGGCCAGGGCGTGGCCCATGCGGGTGGTCTGATACGCCATAACGCCGACAAAAAGATGCGTCTTGGACGGAAAGTAGCGGTAGAGAGTGCCGATGGCGACGCCGGCCATCTTCGCCACCTCGTGCATTTGGACATGGTCGAGGTCGCTCTCACTACCGAGCTGTTCAGCCGCCTGCAGAATGCGAAGTTGTCGCGCATGCTGATCGGGTGAGCTGGGCTCGGCCGCGCGCCGCCCCTCAGCGATACGCGCCACCTCAGCCCTCCCGATACATGCTTACCGTTGCGGCGAGCATACGCAGCCCACTCCACTCGACGGCCAGTCGAGCACGGCGGGGGCTCGATTACCTGCCGCTCGCCGCCACCGGAACCCGATCACGCTCAGCGGGTTGCGCGGAGCGGAGCTCCCGCTGCAGCTGCTCACCTTCGATGTCCACCTTCGGCAACGCCTTGTCCAGCCACCGCGGCAACCACCACGCCCGAGCTCCGAACAACGCCAACACCGCAGGCACCAAGGTCATCCGGACCACGAAGGCGTCGATGAGCACGCCGAGCGCGAGCGCGAAACCGATGGATTTGATGATCGGGTCGTCGGCGAGCACAAAGCCCGCGAACACCGAGATCATGATCAGGGCAGCGGCCGTCACCACGCGAGATCCGGCCCGGAAGCCGGAGCGGACCGCATCCACAGCGTCGCTGCCATGGACGAACTCCTCCCGCATCCGCGAAACCAGGAATACCTCATAGTCCATGGCGAGCCCGAACAAGATGCCGACCAGCAACACCGGCAGGAAGCTGGTGATCGGCCCGGGCGTACTGACGCCGATCACCCCGGCCAGCCAACCCCACTGGAAGACCGCGACCACGCAGCCCAACGATGCGCCCACGGTCAGCAGGAAGCCCACCGCAGCCTTGATCGGCACGACGATCGAGCGGAACACCAGTCCGAGCAGCAGCAATGCAAGCCCCACGACGACGACCAGGAACAGTGGCAGCGCCGAGGACAGCCCCTCGGAGACGTCGATGGCCAGCGCTGTTGGTCCGGTGACCTGCACGCGCGCACCGCTCGCCTGCTCCAAATTCGGCGCCGCCTTGCGGATGGTCTGCACCAGCTCGGTGGTGCCCGCGGCGTCCGGTGCGCTCTTGGGTATCAGCGAGATGACGGCGAGGTCGCCGCCGGGTGCGGGACGCGGTGGGCTCACCAACGCGACATCGGGGCTGAGCGTCTTTAGTTGGGCGGACACAACTTGCGCTGCCTTGCCGGCATCCGTACCGGTGCCCAAGGTGTCGACCACGATGGTGAGCGGGCCGTTGACCCCCGCCCCGAGGTGCGCCGCCGTGAGGTCGTAGGCCTGGCGTTGGGTCGTCTCCGGCGCGGCAGTTCCCGCACTGGGCAGACCCAAGCGCAGGCTCTGGATCGGCAGCGCCAGCGCCGCGAGCCCCAGCATGCCGATCAACAGAATCGGCACCGGATTGCGCGTGACCAGGCCGACCCACCGCTGGCCCATGGTCGTGGCCCCGGTCTCCCTACGCGCTGCGCGGGACCGTGGCTTGGGGACCAGCCGCCTGCCCGCCACACCCAGCATCGCTGGAATGAGCGTCAGCGCCACCAGAACGGTGATCAGCACGGTACCCGCGGCGGCCAGACCCATCACGGTGAGAAAGGGAATGCCCACCA